>JABDLQ010000004.1 GCA_013002925.1 Gammaproteobacteria bacterium
TCAATATTTCGCGTGCTGCCGGGCGGGTGTCCTATCCATGCCGCTTTCAACTGGTTGCCGCGATGAATCCCTGCCCCTGTGGCTACGCCAATGATACGCAGCGCGAGTGCCGCTGTGCGCCCGGTCAAATCAGTCGGTATCACCACAAGGTGTCCGGACCCTTGCTTGATCGTATCGATCTGCATTTATACGTGCCGCGCCCATCAGCGCAGGTTCTGGCCGGGGGAGGTGAGGCCGGCAGTTCCAGCAGCGAAGTTCGACAACGTGTCCTTGCAGCGCGCGCGATTCAGGATCAGCGGGGTCTGCTGAACCGGGATTTGTCGTCACAACAACTGACTAACAGCGGCCTGATCAGCGATACCGCACGCCAACTGCTGCGCAAGGTGGCCGAAAAAAAAGCGCTGTCTGCGCGAGCGTGGTTTCGTGCCATGAAAGTCGCACGCACCATTGCTGATCTTGACGACAGCCCGGTGGCAGGAGAGAACCACATGGCGGAGGCGCTGCATCTGCGGTTTGTCGAATTGTAGAGTTGGCGATGTGGGCGTTTATCTTAAGCGCACAAATTAGTGCATGTCGCAAACGCATACTTTCAGTACCCCGGCGATAGGTGACGGGCTGATCACCGGGTACTTTGGAGTCCTTGCTTGCACACCCGGCCAGCAACTCGGGGGCACAAGGACTGCCGGCATTCAGCGGACAGCGTGATATCGGCAGTTGTTAACTTTGTGATCTTTGGACCTGGCAGCCGCTGACGTGGCTAACCCACCAGTTGATCCTTCAGAACCTCCCGGGCAATTTTATGGCTGCTGGTTTCCAGGGCCACGATGCCTGCCCTGGCATCCTTGTTGACGAAGTGAAGCCCGCGTACATCGACACCGGCGCTGGCGAGTTGTTGTGACAGGCGCGCCAGTGCGCCAGGTGCCTGCTCGATGCGCACCAGAAGTGTTTCGTTTGCAAACACATGATAGCCCGCTTCTGATAACACGCGATAACCACGCTGGTAGTTCTCTGCCTGAATGCTGATGATTGCCGTATCACCAAAGACCTTGCCGTCAAAGTCGATAATGTTTACGTCATGGGAAGCAAGCAGCCCGGTAACTTCGGCCACCAGGCCGGGGTGACTGTGCTGAATAATGACCATCGATTTCATTTGTTTTTCCCGGCGGCGACCACAATATCGTCCCGCAGCTTGTCAATTTGCGCACGGGTTACATGCGGCATGCAAATCACGTGACTGATGCCCTCGTTGCTGGCGAGCTGCCACTTTGTGCATACAGATTGAGCAGGTGAAGGAAATACTACGGTGAGCGCCTGCGGATTCCTCCATGCATCGATACCGACCTGGCGAAAGGTAGTTTCGGTATAGGCTGCCATCTGCAGCGCGTGCTCGACGCGTTCCCGAAGTCCGGCTTTGCCAAGGCTGCGAATGGTGTGCCACAACATCAGGGGCGATAGCCCGTTGCGCGAACCGGTGACCGTCGTATCGACCGTGCCAATATATGCCACTGCATGTGCAATGCGCTCTACATTGCGACGCCGGGCAAGTGCGATGCCACAGGGCACCGGCGCACCAAGAAATTTGTGTCCGGAGATTGAGATGCTGTCTGCGCCATCGGCAAAGTCCCATGACGGGCGCGGCTCGAGATATGCGCAATAGGCGCCACATAAGGCAGCGTCACTGTGCAGGTAAGACTGTTCAATCGCGAGCTCGTCCAGGATGCTGCGGATGATGCCCACGTTATCGCGCGCCTCTTTCATAGTCGTGCCGACATTGGCAAACACGATCGGTTGTGCATCGCGGCGAATTTTTATGGACTCCCGCAAATCTTCATAATCAATCTCGCCATGTGGCTGTGAACGAATCATGATGTGACGCATATTCAGAAAATGGAGATTCTTACGCACGCTGTAATGACTGTCCTGAGAAAAATAGACAATCCCGTTGGGTAGGGACTCGCGCGCCAGATACAAGCCATAGAGATTGCCCTCGGTGCTGCCATTGGTGACGTACCCCCACCAGTCGTCCGCCGGTGCCCGAGCGGCTTGCGCAAAAAACTCGAGCACTTCGCGTTCGAATTCGTGGGTATTGAGCCGGTAATGCCCGCGCTGAAACGGATCGCCAATGTTGTTGATATTGTAATTAAGAAAAGGCGCCAGCCTGGCGTGGTTGATATCAAAAGCAACCGGGTAGCCCAGCTCGAACACGGCGTCCTGATCGAGGCGCTCGCGCAATGCATCGAGCCGCTTTTGATCGGCGACAGGCAGCTTGGTGTTTGTTGATTTCCACTCCATTGTGCGCATTCTACTGGAAGCGCAATGGCGGGAATATTGTCACTTACACCTAGTTCTGCCACCGTGCGCGATACGCCAGACGTGATATATGATGTGGTGTTTTACTGTCTGGAATTGCGGCGTCACAAGCCGCAGAAAAACCGGGATTTGCCTGTACTGGTGCAGCGCAGCGGACCCGGCAGATACCAAGGGCATGCAAGACAGTCAGGCAGCCAAACATCTGTGAGTTGTATTGCAAGGGTGTTCAAAACCCCGTAAACGCTGGAGAAAAGGTTACACTTTGCAGGAGCATTTTACCGTCGAACTGCGCAGCAAGTGACACTGCAATGGCTGTGGGCACTGCGAGCGGATGAAAAAACTGTACCTGTCAGGATGGCCATAACTGGTAGTGCGCCTTATGTACACCGGGTGCAGGGACGGCTGGATATATGCGGCTGTCGAGTGTAGATTCATAAAGAGTATCGATATTTTTCGATCTTTGGATTGTCAGTCTGTTTTGCCTGATGCCGGATAGGCGGTACCTGTGGGAGGTGAATTTTGGGAGCACTGGAAATTGTTGTAATTTTTGCGTTGATCGCGACTGTTGGCGCGATGGTGCTCGGACTCTGGTCGATGGGAAAAGGCGGGTCGTTCGACCGGCAAATCAGTGTGCACTTTATGTACGCGAGGATCGCGCTGCAGGGACTGGCGGTGCTCCTGATGCTGCTGGCGTTGTATATCGGCACTGATTAGGCACACTGTCCATGACCAGTCCGTGGGAGCGCCCTGCTTTGTTGAGCAAGCAGCATTTCCTGCCTGTGTAAGTTTTTTCTTTCTGCGTCGCACACAGGTGACGGCCGTCCTAGCTATGCACGATGGCAGGATATGAAAGGTCGCCAACAAGCGGTGTTGTGCGTAGCGTTATCCCAGCAGCAGCCGGTCAAGAATAGCGGCGGTGAGCAACAGACCAAGTTGCACAATGGATGCGGCAAAGGTACGCCAGCCCTGTGGCACCCCGGGCTTGTTGACCAGGCGGATACTGGCCGCAATAAAGTATGCGCCACCTGACGCGGCCCCCAGCAGATAGATCCACCCCATGCCGTACCACACGAGCGTCAATGACAACAGCACCACGGCAACCGCGTGCAGCAGGATGGTCCACGTCGCTGTGCGCTCCGAGACCACCACAGGCAGCATCGGAATCGCTGCTGCTGCATAGTCTTTCTTGCAGGCCAGGGCCAGCGCCCAAAAATGCGGCGGGGTCCACAGGAACAGAACGGTGGCTAAAATTATCGGCGCAGGTGCCAGCGAAGAATCCACCGCAGCGGCGCCGGCCATGACGGCAAAGCTGCCGGCTAAACCTCCGACCACAATATTTAACCAGGTACGGCGTTTGAGCCACACGGTGTACACCACACCATAGGTAAATGCACCGAGAAACACGTAAACAGCGGCCAGTATGTTTGTCGCCAGGGCGGCCGCCGCCAGCCCAATCAACAGCACCAGTACAATCCCGCCCAGCCAGTAACTATCCGCCGTAAAGCGCCCGGTAACAAACGGTCGGTCCCGTGTGCGGGCCATATTGGCGTCCACATCCCGCTCGTAAAACTGGTTGAACGCACCGGCACTGGCTGACGATAACAATACGCCCACTGCCAGCACGAGCACTTGCCATGCAGAGAGACCGTTACCGGGACTGACCGCAATACCCGCTATCGCGCACGACATGATCAGGAATCCCAGCCGGACTTTTGCGGTCGTGTAAATCAGCTTTAGGGTTTGCATCATCGGAAAATCAGTTTGGTAGAGACAGGATGAGTGAAGTTGTTATAGCGTTAATGCAACACACTGGCCACCACGGCAGGATACCAAGGTTTCGTGCCGGACAGTGAGTTTGTTGCATGGCGCATATACTATGCTGTGGTGCAACCAAAGTCATTCTTACCTGCCGCTGCAGGGTAGATGACTGCAGCATTAAGCGGATGATAACGCACAAATATCAGTCGCTCTGTGCCTTTTAATCTGGTCTTGCCAATGCCGGCGGTGCAACAAAATTGCCGGGAAGTGGCGCAAGTCGCAGCGTGTGCTAGTATTTCTTTGATCAGCTGTAATATATTTTATGGGGAGCACTGATGAAATGTTTGTATTACGTCACACCCACACTGGTCAGCGCCCATCGCATTTCCGATGATTTGCATGAGGCCGGAATCAATGACTGGTTCTTCCATATCATCAGCAAAGATGAAGCCGGTCTCAAAAACGAAAAATTGCATTCCAGTAATTATTTTGAAACGCTGGATTTTGTGCGCACCGGATTCATAGGTGCAAATATAGGTTTTATTATCGGGGTCATTGCAGCTGCAGTGCTCATGATCCAGGAGCCGTTCGGCCCGGACGTTTCCAATGTTGTGTATTTTCTGGTTGCTGCATTTGCAACATTATTCGGTGCCTGGGTGGGAGGCTTGCTGGGCGTCGGCAATGAAAACAGCAAGCTGCGCAGGTTCCATGACGACATCGAAGCGGGTAAATATCTGATTCTGATTTATGCTCAAAAAGCTCAGGAAGACATGGTCAGAACCATGATGAGTGAGAAGCATCCAGAAGCCGTACTTTCAGGTGTTGACCGGCACTTTATAAATCCATTTAGCCGCGTAAGACGTGCGAGACGACAAAGAACGACACAGTGATTTTTTGACCGGATGGGGGAAAGGGTATGGCGCTGGCAGTAGTTCTGGTTCTATTGGTCATCGGCTCGGTCATTTTTCATTTCTGGAGCCCATGGTGGTT
>JABDLQ010000131.1 GCA_013002925.1 Gammaproteobacteria bacterium
GGCGCGAGAAGTCTCCGGGAACTGTTCTATGTCGACGATTTTGACAAGTTGGCGAGGACCCATGAAAATTTTGAGTGGCACGCTGCCTTGTCAGAACCCCAGGAAAGTGACAACTGGACCGGCTACACCGGGTTTATCCACCAGGTGGTGTTTGAGAACTACCTCAGAAACCATCCGGCCCCGGAAGACTGTGAGTATTATATGTGCGGCCCGCCGATGATGAACTCCTCGGTGATCAAAATGCTCGAGGATCTTGGGGTCGAGCGCGACAATATATTACTTGATGACTTTGGCGGATAATCGCATGCCACACCGATTTCATCACGTGACACCCAAATCTCCCGGGCCATGTTCTGCCAGGCGATTGGCACCAGCCATTTTGTTCTGCTTTTTGCTAGCCCAGGTCGCCTGTACCACAGAATCCAGTCAACCAATCTTTGAACTTTCCGGTATGGCGATGGGTACCAGCTACAGTGTCAAGCTGGTAGGCCCGGTTCCACAGACAGAGCAGCGGGCAATTGCGCGTGATGTCAGCATGCAACTCGAGCACATCGATGCACTCATGTCGACCTGGCGCCCCGACTCCGAACTGTCACTGTTTAATGCCAGCACCAGCACTGACTGGTTTGCAATCAGTGACGATACTCATGCCGTGATGGACGCAGCACTCAGTGTAGGTCGTCTGACTGACGGAGCGTTTGATGTGACGGTTGGGCCTCTGGTCGATCTGTGGGGGTTTGGACCCCAATCATCACCTGCAGAACCTCCTTCGCAACAGCAAATCGACGCATTGCGTCAACGTACCGGTATAGAGTTGCTTGCCTTGCAGTCCGAACCTCCGGCACTGCGAAAAACCCGGCAGGAGGTGTCTGTGGATTTGTCCGGCATCGCCAAAGGGTATGCCGTCGACCGTTTGGCCACAGTGCTGGATGCACGCAAT
The DNA here is from genome assembly GCA_013002925.1 of Gammaproteobacteria bacterium. GTDB lineage: Bacteria > Pseudomonadota > Gammaproteobacteria > Steroidobacterales > SZUA-146 > SZUA-146. The sequence goes on from JABDLQ010000131.1 coordinate 941, forward strand.
ATCGAACATTACCTGGTGGAGATTGGCGGCGAACTGCGTGCCCGTGGGTTGAATGCCCGCGGCGAACGCTGGACCATTGCGGTTGAGCGGCCGGCGGCGAATCAACGCTCGGTGCATCGTCTGATCCGCATCAGCAATGCAGCGGTAGCCACATCCGGCAACTATCGTAACTATTTTGAACACGCTGGTACACGCTATGCACACACATTGGATCCACGCACCGGCAGCCCGGTCACGCACACCCTGGCCTCGGTAACTGTGGTTGGAGCGTCGGCCATGCTGGCGGATGCGCTAGCCACGGGACTGACTGTGCTGGGTCCTGTGGATGGTTTTAATCTGGCAGTACGTGAAGAATTGGCCGCATTATTTATCAGCCGTACAGACGGCGGTTTTACAGAGCGCAGCACGCCGTCTTTGCATCGTCTGTTGGCAGGTGCGCCATGAATTTTGTGCTGCTTTTTGTGGTCAGTGCAGCCGTCATGCTGACGGTGATTCTGCTGATGAGCATTGGTGTACTGTTTGGACGGCGTGCCATCAGCGGTAGTTGCGGCGGGCTAAACCAGGCGGGCGGTTGCGCACTGTGTTCCGGCGACTGTCCGGAACGTAACACGACACCTAACACTCCCGAGGAGTAGTCATGCCAAAATCATGTAATGCTTCAGACTATATGTGCGCTTCACTGATTACGTTCAGCCCTGATATGCCGGTGCTCGATGCCATCAACCAGCTGATCGTGCACAGCATCTCCGGTGCACCGGTAGTTGATGACCGCGGCAATCTGGTCGGCATGCTATCGGAACTGGATTGTCTGAAAGTTGCCCTGCAAAGTGGATACTACGGCGATGCCGGTGGCCGCGTGTCCGAATACATGAGCACCGATGTTAAGACGATCGATGAGTCAACCAGTATCGTCGATCTGGCGCAGATGTTCATGCGCTCCTCGTATCGCAGGTATCCCGTGATGGCAAACGATCACATGGTGGGACAGATCAGTCGCCACGATGTCCTGCGGGCGCTTGAGGATCTTGCCAAGGGGTAGCTCCAGAAAACCGGGGGCATTCGCAAACCAGAGGCAGCCGCAAACCAGGGACTGCCAATGTACTCCTGTCGACCTTTTCACACCATAAACAGCAGAAATCCGACCAGCCAGAGACAACCGAGCAACTGAATCGCCAGTGTGATCTGAATGCCGGTCACCAGCTTTGGATGCGGTGGTGGTGTAATGCATGCTGTCGCGCGAAAGGCCAGTATCAGCAGAACCGCAGGCAGCGCCAGCAGCAGGATCGAAAATTGTCCCGACGCTACCAGCGCCCCGAGAAAACCAAAGGCCAGTACCTGCATGATCGCGTATACGACGGCCACACCGCGTGCGCCAACACGCACCGCCAGCGTACGTTTACCCGCCGCTTCGTCGGCTGCAATATCAGGAACTTCATTGATCTGTAGTATGGCTGCTACCCATAAACCGACGCTCAAAGAGAGCCAGAACAGCGTCAGATCAAACGTGCCGGTAAACAACCAGGCCGCTCCATTGACCGGCAGCACACCAAATGCCAGCACAATTGCCAACTCACCCAAACCATGCGCGATCAGTTGAATTCGTGGCATGGAATACAGCACGCCCAGGGCAATTCCGGCTGCCCCCATCCAGAGCACATACAGACCCTTGAGCGCTACGAGCACGCCACCGGCCAGGAGTGCCAGCCCGAACAGCAAATAACTCAGCTGCGCCATCTCGGACCGGCTCATGACACCGTTTTGGATAAACCGGGACCCGCCAGTGAACGGATGAATCCGAGCCATGTTGTTCACATCTGTCCCACTGATGTCATCACCCACATCGTTGTAGACATTGCTCGCAGCATGCACCAGCACCGTGGCCAGAAGCGCCAATATAAACACAGCACCATCAAAGCTACCGGTATATTTGAAGCCCCAGGCAAAGCCGACCAGCACCGGTAGCACCGAAGCTGTAAAAAACTTTGGTCGGGTCGCGAAAAACATGCGTTTGACCGTGGCCCCGATTGAATCCCCGGCGAAGGTTCGTGGGTCTGGCTCGGCAGTATGACTTGTCATAAGTAGTTTCCGTAATTGCTTATCTTGAATAGTCAATAAAATCGTCGATTACAGGCAATTCAAGCAGTGATCAGCAGCCTGGTTACTGACAATTCTTTACGACGTTTGGTGTACGTTGCTGGTTATCATCAGGGTCGTTTTGTATAATTTATGTGCAGTCTGATTGCAGATTGCTATCGGCATAATGCCTTCAAACAAAAGGATCGTCAAAATGTTCTATCGTTTTATCGTCAGGCTCATGATTACGTTATGCTCCGTCGCCGCCCTGCATGTGGGTGCTGCAAGCCTCGAAGCGCAGGTAAAAGATTGCGAAGGTTGTCATGGTCCAGATGGCGTCAGCCAGTGCCCTGATATGCCCACCATCGCGGGTGTTTCTATCGCGTCCCATGAGGAGGCCATGTTTGCGTATCTGGACGGTCTACGACCCTGCGAGAAAAGCGACTATCGCCACGGGGACACCAGTCGGGCAGCCACCGATATGTGCACCGTTGCCAAGGCCCTGTCCGAGGACGACATTGCTGCGCTTGCAGAGTATTTTGCCGACAAGAAATTTGTCGCTATGAAACAAACCACAGATGCCGGCAAGGCCAAGGCCGGGGAGGCCGTGCATGAGGCTGAATGCAAACTCTGTCACAGTGATGGCGGCAGCAACCCTGAAGATGACGCGGGCATTTTGGCGGGACAACCGATGGGCTATTTGAAAAAAGCCTTCAAAGAGTATCGCTCCGAAACGCGGGAGCAGCCCAAGAAAATGAAGTCAAAAATCGATGCCCTGTCGGATGAAGACATTGATGCACTCGTCCACTTTTATGCAAGTCAGCAATAAATCAGCGTTGCCACTTATACTGTGGGATCGTGTCTGAAGTTCATAGCCCGGGGAAACACATGGTTGAATCTGCACGTGTAGATCAAACGGTTCGCCCGCCAGCCTGGGTGGTGGACCTTTTTACGACAATCGATGCACAGGACCCGACAGCGTTTGCCGATTTTCTGACAACGGATGCCACGTTTATTTTTGGCAATGCACCTGCCGTGCATGGGCGTGAGGCCATCATCGCTGCGGTGAGCGAGTTTTTTTCGACGATCAAGGCACTACGACATGAGTTGATGCTGGTGATACAGCAGGGTAGTACGCTCGTGTGCAACGGCATGGTGACCTATACACGACAGGACGATACTGATGTGACCCTGCCTTTCTCAGACACGTTTACGTTGCACAATGACAAAGTACAGGTGTACCAGATTTATATGGATATTGGGCCAGTATACGGGACTGTTTAAACCCCCGGCTGTGCATCGGGTTTGCAGCGTATTTTGCGTTTCAACGGGAAACAGCGGCAGCTATTTACCAGCCGCGCCGGTATTTTTTCGATGATCGCCATCAGGCAGCTTATGACCGAAGTTCGGTGCAGGCTGTAATTGGTCGTCGTTACGTCCAAAAGATTTCATCGAGCGTGTCAATTCCTGGAGATACACGGAATGTTCGCTTTTAATATGGTGACGCATTTGCTCGCGAAACTGGTTAACACCCATCAGAAATTCGCGCATCATTACCACCCATAGGTACATGCCGCGGGACGTCAGGGCATAACCATCGTGCTGTAACCGGATCGCCCCCAGGGCCCGAAAGAGCAGAAGTTCCTTCCACAGGGCTCGGGGCACACCAGGGCCAGACAGTTGTTTCAATCGGGCATGCGGCATTGCTAATCCGAAGAGTCCGACAAGTAACGAATAGCGGCGTTGTTCACGAACGTTGAATGTCCGATGCATAACCGTACCGGTGTGTCCGCGTTCGATTCTGTTGATATAACGTCGAATCGAAAAACTGGTGGAGTACATCGTTCCGCCGATATAGCTGAACGCACCACTGCCAACACCCAGGTACTCATCATGATCTACGATGTATTCGTCGATCATGGCCGGGCCACGGGAAAAGCACCATGCAGATGTCGGCCGGTAAGTGGGTTGCATGGACGAGACAATCTGCCGATACAAGGCTTTTTCGGTGGAAAAGTTAATGGTTCCGATGTGCTTTTTCATGGCACGTCGGGTTTGAGTGGCGGGCATCAGGGGATAAAACGACACCTGATCAATACCAATACTGTGCAATACATCAATGTCGTGACGCACGGATGCGGCATCCTGATGCGGAAAATTAAACATCAGGTCCGCGTTCAATGTGTCAAATACACCTTGCGTCCGAGCCAGTCTTTCGGCAATTTCAGCGCCGCTGCCGTAGCGTTCATACCGACCCATTTCGCGCAACAGGGCGTCATCAAAACTCTGTACACCAACCGAGAGCCGAGCCACTCCAGCGTCTCGTAAAGAATTGATCAGATCCGGCTTGAGGTGATCCGGGTTCGTCTCAACTGAAATCTTGCCATTGATTCCAAGAGAACGTAACAGACGGATGGTCTGCACGAGTTGGTCCGGATTGACAGTGGGCGTGCCTCCACCAAAGTACACGTCGGTAAACCCGAATCCCTGGTCAACGTAACGGCGAATTTCTATGTGCAAGGCCCGAAAATAGCGCGTGGCGAATTCCACATCATATTGCACGCGATGAAATGTACAAAATGAGCACAGCGCTTCGCAAAACGGAATGTGAATGTACAGTACCCGGCCGCCCTTTCCAGGTGGTACAGAAATGTCACTAAACGGCGTTGTCTGAAAATTCAATGTGCGACTGATGAGGGGGCGTAATGCCACACCAAACAGACGTTCCAGAGCCATCAGAACAAATCAGGGGAGGGAAATGCTCGTCGCACCCAGTGAATACGTAAATTGCACCCCGACGACGTAAACGTTGTAGTTATAGGGATCGGCACCCAGTGTCAGCACGGTCGGAAGCGTAGCGGGTCCTACCTGGTCAAGTGCCCAGTCAGTAGAACTGAAATCTTCAAAACGAAGCTGCAAGGAGGCGCTCAGGCGATCAGATTTGTGGTACACGAGTCGCAGTCGAAACGAGTCCAGATTGGTTTGAAGATCCGGAAATGGCGACAGAGCACCGGTAGCGGATACCGTCGTTATGGTGCTGTCGCCGTCCGTGTGAGTGTAGTCCATGAACAGGTCCATGTCTGTGGCCAGGCCGCGTATGGCAATGCCGGCGCTACCGGTGAAAAACTCGTCATCATGCCGCGCCCGCCAGTCCGGCCGGGCAAAGGACTGGCTCCCGGTCTGCTCGGCTTCAATGTCATCCCATCCCCCATTCAGGTACAGGGTGGTCTTGTCACTAATACGCCAATCCAGGTCCGCGCTGTAACTGACCTCATCACTTGACAGCAACCCCAGGACCGACTGCGTGTAATTGTCGTTGGAGACCCGGACTGATGCGCTCAGCGTAATGGGCATGTTGGGCAAATCTGCAGTGGCGTTGAAACTGCCGTATTCGCGGAACCGGTACGCCAGGTTGTATTTGCGCAACAGGGGATTCTGCGCCAGGGCGACGGGTGTCGTTAGATCATAACGATCGATTTCGCGCTTGGCCGTGCCGCCCTTGATCCGGAACTGCCACAACGGCCGCGGTCGCCATTGCAGCTGAGCCCAGGAATCCTTTTCGGTCTGCTCTGCAACCTCCTGAAAATCACGATCAGTTTCCGTGCGCTCAAAGCCGGCAGCAACTTTAAAGTTATCAATAAGATCCCACGTGGTCCTGAGATTTAACTTCGTCCGTTCATAGCTAAAGGGAATGTTGGTTTCCAGGGCGCCGGAATCAAAGCTGTCAACAATGACTCTCTGCCATTGGTCACGTGGCGTCTGGTTGTCGCGCTCGTCATGGGTCCAGTTAAATCGAACACGTGCGCGCGGCACAGGGCGGGTTACCACCGACAATGACCAGTGTGTGGTGTCTACGGAACCGTCCAGCCGCGCGCGTGGCAGAGCCCTGGCGAGCCCTGGATTGGTTGTATAGGGCAATAAGCTGTCATGCTGGTCGATCTTTCCAAGTTGTGTCGACAATGCGAGCACCGTGTTATAACGCTCCAGGCGGTAGCTCCCTGAGGCGGACACGCGCTGATACTGGTTATCGGGCTCTTGAGCCAGCCGTCCACGTGCAGCGGCCGCAGGCGCTGTAAACGGGTTGTCCCAGGTTACGGACCAGTTGTTATTGCGGAACCAGCCGGCGTGATAGCCAAGCCGGATTTGGCCATTATCGCCGGTGTAGCTAAGCCCGATGTCGACATCATCCGTTTGATAGTCCATAGATACGGGTAACAAAGCAGCTTGTGTGAAATACGAACCACCGATGATGCGGTTACCATCGCGTTCTTCGTGCCGGTAATCCGCAGTGAATTTGAATGGTGATGACTGCGATCGATAATTTCCACCCAGTGTCACGGCCTGCCGCTCGGTTGCGATGTTTTGCGGGCGCAAACTGCCGGATAAGGCCGTAAACCCGGACGTCAGACCCGAGTCTGTCCAGCCTGCCGGTTCTGTCAGCTGATCACTACCGGCTGCCCTGAAAATTGTCGACGTTGTATTGAACCGATAATGAGGAGTCTCTCGATACTCCAGATAATAACCATAAGTGCCGGGGTTACCGCCTTCAAGCTGGCCGCTACGGGAATCCAGACCGAGATCTTCGAGTGCCCATACCATGCGATGATTGTCGGTGGTGTAGATACCATCACCGGTTGCCAGTGCAACCGCACCCTGTTCGTCCTCACCGTAGTCATTACCGAATTTGGCCGAATCGTCGCTGACATAACCGGCGCCGGCACTGTATGTCGCTCGATAACCGCTGTCGAACGGACACGCTTCACAGGCCCAATCAGAAAAATCTACGTCAGCGGCAATGACACCACTGGCGAGCAACAGCGAAGACGCGGAAACTGCTGAAAGCTGTGCCAGGCGCGTGAGCCAAACCCGTAACGGGCTTTGCAGGATGTGCTGTGTCGTTTTGATATCCATACTATCGACTCAACCCGGAACCCGATGGGTGATTGGAACCGTGGACTTGTGAATGGCAATTCATACAGCTGTTGCCCAATAGATACGGGGACGGTGCAGCGCCGCCAGTCGGCAATCCCCCGGGGGTCTGGACAACACTGGGATGTCCGGCCTGTGAATGACAGCTTTGGCACAGTAACGGTGCCCGTCGTACGAGCATGCCAGGTTGACTGGCGCCGTGCGGATTATGGCAGCTCAAACAATCTTCGGCGACCGGTGCATGTTCCCACAGGAACGGGCCGCGCTTCTCAGCGTGGCAGGAAAAGCACGTCGTATTGACATCCTGCTGTTGTAAATCCGCGCTGGCAGTCGTGCCATGCGGGTTATGGCAGCTGCTGCATGACATTTTGCCGTTGTGCAACGGGTGTGCAAATGGTTTACGTGATTGTGTCCGTTGCTCGGCGTGACATGAAAAACAGCTTTCGTTTTGTGTCGCTGGATGCGCCATTGCATCCTTTGGGGCATGCACCGTGTGACAGCTGGCACAGCTGATTTCGTTGGCAGCGTGTGCACCGCTGTGCCAGGCCACGCCGGCATCAGCGGTATGGCATCCCAGGCACATCTGGTTTTGCGTGCCAGCGTCGGTGGGGTCATCTTTCAGAAAGGACAGGATTGCAGGGCGTTCCTGGCCACGTCTGACACGTCCTGAATGATCGCCTCCGGGCCCATGGCAAGCTTCACACTGCAACTGGCGAGCGCCAAAAGGGGAGTGCGGATTGTCCGGTGACCCGTGGGGAGTACGAAATATCGCCAACGTAACCTGGTCATCGTGACAACTAAGACAGGTATCGGCACCTTTGCGACTATAAGGCACTGCAGGGGCTTCCGCGTCTGCAGTGT
>JABDLQ010000137.1 GCA_013002925.1 Gammaproteobacteria bacterium
ACGGTGCAGGAGCAGGTCGATCGCATGAATGATATCGTCGGTTACCAGCTTCAGCGTGCGGCAGCTTCTGGTAGCACAACCCTCGGACAACAGCGCATCGAGATCACCGGGCTGGTAAAGTCGCTGATAGATTCTTTGCAAAAAGTGTACGCTGACAAGCAGCTGGTCTGTGCGCTGCAGTCGCCTCAGCCACTGTATTATCGGGCTGAAAAAGGCGATCTCATGGAGATTTTCGGCAATCTGCTGGATAACGCGTTTAAATGGAGCCGCCACCGTATCGAGGTGGTACTGGAAGCGAATTATTCGCCTGCCCTGAAAAAGAGCGGCCTGCGTTTTATTATCGATGACGATGGTCATGGAATCTCCGCCGACGATGCGCAGCGGGTCATGCAACGCGGTCAAAGAGCGGATGAAAAAATTGTCGGTCACGGCATTGGCTTGTCCGTCGTTTGCGAACTGGTCGAGCTGGCGCAAGGTACGATCAGCATTGGATCATCCGAGCTGGGTGGTGCCAAAATCAGTATTGAACTGCCTCCCCGGTAAGCCACCGGTACCGCACATATACATCGAGTGCTCACGCGATGTAAACTGACAGTGTTTCCTCTGCACGCGGTTCCCGGTGAGCTCAACGACTAAAAACGAAGATGCCTGCGCAGCATTGCAAGCGCAACTTGAGGGTGTGATGCTGGCCGATTACGGCCCTATGGCGGCGCGCCTGGAGCGGTTGCGGGACACCGATGATCCCGGTGCGGACCTGGCGGAACTTGCGAGTGCGATAAAGGATTCATTACAGCGGGTACAGCGGCGGCGAGCACGTTTTAGTGATGTGAGCGTGGTTTCTGATTTGCCGATTGCCAGTAAGGCGATGGAGATTATCGACTCCCTTCGGGCCAACCCGGTGACGATTATTGCCGGCGCTACCGGATCCGGCAAAACCACCCAGATTCCCAAGTTGTGTCTATTGGCAGGCCTCGGCGTCAGGGGAACGATTGCACATACTCAACCGCGTCGAATTGCGGCACGCGCCGTTGCCGATCGCATCGCAGATGAGATGCAGACAGCGATCGGGGATGGTGTCGGGTACAAAATCCGGTTTAGTGATCAGACCGGACCGGACTGTCAGGTCAAATTACTGACGGACGGAATGTTACTGCAGGAGACACAGCGCGATGCATCGTTAAGTGAATACGATTGCATTATTGTCGATGAAGCGCATGAGCGATCGTTGAATATTGATTTTTTGCTTGGAATTTTGCACAAGCTGTTAGTCGCGCGTCCGCAATTACGCATAGTCATTACCTCGGCAACCATAAACCCGCAGGAATTTTCGGAATTTTTTGATAATGCTCCGGTTATCGAAGTCAGTGGTCGCGGTTATCCCATCGACATCGAATACAACCCACCGCAAGATCGCCCATTGGAAGAGGCAATTTACGAGTCGGTCAACCGTTTGTGGGAAAATCGCGGGGCCGGAAGCGTGCTGGTGTTTTTGCCCGGTGAGCGGGAAATTCGGGACACCATCAGATACCTTGGCAAGCGCTTTTCTGATGAGGTTGAGATTCTGCCGCTGTTTGCCCGTCTCTCGGTGAACCGGCAAAACCGGATTTTCAGAAATACCCAGCGCAGACGTATCGTTTTGTCGACCAATGTGGCTGAGACTTCTTTGACTGTGCCGGGCATCGTTTTTGTTGTCGATAGTGGTATTGCCCGGATCAGCCGGTACAACTACAAGAGCAAATTGCAGCGTCTGGAAGTGGAAAAAATATCCAGGGCCAGCGCAGATCAACGGGCCGGCCGGTGTGGTCGCATCAAGCCGGGTACTTGTGTCCGGCTCTATGCTCAAGACGATTTTGACAAGCGAGAAGCGTTTACCGATCCCGAGATCTTGCGGACAAATCTGGCCAGCGTCATATTGCAGATGGCGGTGCTGAAGCTCGGCAGGATTCGTGACTTTCCATTTCTGGATAAGCCGGACCGTCGCTTTGTCAAAGACGGGTATCGCCTGCTGGAACAGCTAGAGGCCGTGGACGACGACGGGGGTGTGACCAGGCTGGGGCGCAAGATCAGTCGTTATCCGCTGGATCCGCGACTTGGAAAAATACTCGTGGAGTCTGTTGAAGATGGTTGCCTGGGGGAAGTTCAAATCATTGCAGCTTGCCTGAGTGCCGGTGATCCCCGCGAAAGGCCGTGGGAACAAACTGAACAGGCCGATGCCTGTCACAAAAAATTTGCAGATTCAGCTTCGGATTTTGTCACGTTGTTAAATATCTGGAACGAGTGGGAGTCACTCCCGGGAAAGCAAAAGGAACGGCGCAAGTGGTGCAAGAATAACTATATGTCGTATCGGCGGATGCTGGAATGGCAGGATATCTGGCGCCAACTTCAACGTGTTGCCCGCGAGCAGGGACACGTGATCAATGAACGGGCAGCAAAATCAACGCAGCTGCATATTACGATTCTGAAAGGTTTTTTAGACCACATTGGCGAGCGTAAAACCGAGCATACCTACACCGGAGCCCGTGGCCGGGTGTTCAGAATATTTCCCGGGTCTGGTCTGCACAAACGCAATCCCCGATGGGTGGTCGCAGCCGAAGTGGTGCAGACCTCGCAAGTCTTTGCGCGGTGCGTGGCGAAGATTAATCCGGACTGGATCGAAATTGCTGCGCGGCATTTAACCCGCAATCGGTGTATCGATACGTTCTGGAGTTCGAAACGTGCCTGCGCAATGGGAGTGGAAGAAATCAGCCTGTTTGGTTTTGTGCTGAGTCGTAGAAGACGCGTGCACCTGGCTAAATACAGCCGCGCGGATGCGCGCACTCAATTTATTCGTCATGCACTGGTTGACAACGACTGGTCCTGTGACGAAGATTTTGTGGACCGCAATGAACAACTGCGCCAGCGTTTCAGGGAGTTTGAAATACGCATGCGGCGCTTCATGATCGATGCAGAAAAGCAGTTCAATTTCTTCTATGAACGGTTGCCAGTCGAGGTTGTTGATCGACGCAGTTTTCGCCAGTGGTGGAATGCCGTGCGACCCAACCGCCCCGACTACCTGGATCTCGCTGCCGCTGATATCGGCGCGGATCTTACGCCGCAACCTGCCTGGTATCCCGATACGATGACAGTCGCGGGGCAAGAGGTGGCGTTGTCTTATGTGTTCGATCCTGACGACGCTCGTGACGGTGTCACACTGAACTTGCCTGCAGTGTTACTTTCTTATCTGCAAGCAGCGCAAATTGAATGGTTGATACCGGGCTGGCTGCTGGATAAAACTGAAACCATGTTGCGCGGACTGCAAAAACGTTTCCGCAGGCAGCTACAACCCATAGCAGACCGGGCGAAGGCATTTGTCAGGTGGGCAATCGTTGAGGAATTGCCCGGCGGAGAGGAATCGCTTGGCGCCGCGCTGAGCCGGTTTGTACAAACCGAACATGGTCTGACAATTGCAAAGAAACACTGGGCGCCTGAGCGCACGCCACCGTGGATGCGGATGGGTATTGCGCTGCTGGATTCCGACGGGAAGGAAATCGACTGGGATCGTGATCTGGACGTGTTGACCACAAGGCATGGGCAGAGCACCGTGATGTCGGCGCTGGAGATCGACAGCGAGTGGTTGCGCCGGGATGTCCGGAGCTGGGACTTCGATCCGTTACCAGAGGCCGTTACGGTACAACAGGGCGGGCTCAGCGTTAATGTGTGTCCGGCTCTGATCGATAAGAAACATCGGGTTGATATGGAGCTGCTCCCGACTCTGGAAGAAGCCGAACGGGTCCACGGGAGTGGTGTATGCAGGCTGATGGCCGGATTGCTGCATGACAAAGTTCGTTACCTGGAAAAAAACCTCGCCGAACTGAGTCGCATCAATATTCTCTACCTGCAGGTGGGGGAAGGGGACTCGGTCTACGATGATCTGATTATGGCGGCGTTGGCATATCTGGTACCCGACGCGCATGCGGTGCGAACAACAGCACGGTTCAACGAGCAATTGGCAAAATGTCGTGCTGCTTTGATTGGTGAAGCGCAAAAATCGGGCGCGCTGGTTCTGTCGATTCTGACTCAGCGGCAAAAACTGCTGATGCTTCTGGACGCTGAAAAAAACCGGTTTTCGTCAGAAACTCTTGCCGATATGCGACAGCAGCTGGATGAACTGGTCCATGCGGGATTCGTATTAAAAACACCGGCGCAGTGGTTGCTTGAATTACCCCGCTATTTGCAGGCGCAGGAAATACGGGCGCAAAAAATAATTAATTCAGGACAGGAACCTGAAATGGCGCAGAGTGTAATGGAACGGGCGGCGCACTGGCGCAGTCTTTCCGCAGAGCAGCGGCAGCAAAAGCCTGATTATCAGTGGATGATTGAAGAATGGCGCGTATCGGTTTTCGCTCAACACCTTGGCACCAAAATTCCGGTGTCACAAAAACGGATAGAAAAATATCTCAACCATTGAGTCAGCACCAGATGCCGGGGCGTACCAACACGCGAAACTCGCCAGGACGCTGACTTGGTTTTTCTACAGGGACACACCAGGTCATCACGAAATATTGCTACGGGGTTCAGTCCGGAGTTAGTTTTTTCCGTGCCCGTGTTTGATGTCTGCGGGTTTTACCCATGAAGGCCGGATGGCCAAGACATTATGCAGTTCACAACATGCCACATTACAAGAAAAGGCCGTGATAATTGTTTTTTCAGTCTTTTAAAGCATCTCGGCACGTGGGGATTACGTATTGGGTCGCCTGCACAATGTCTGGATAATAAAAAAGATATTAACCGGAGAGCTTTTAATGCAGGGTACCGCCGCGCCGCATCTTGTCGACTGTCCCAGACGAACGCCTACCTGTCTGGTAGTCTCAGATGTACTCGATTCGATTGGTAACACGCCGTTGATCAGGCTGCGAAACGTCAGCGAAGCAACAGGCTGTGAAATCTTCGCAAAGGCGGAGTTTCTTAACCCCGGCGGTAGCATCAAAGACCGGATAGCCCGGCATATTATCCTTGCAGCAGAACGTCGTGGAGAATTAAGACCTGGTTCGACAATTGTTGAGGTAACTTCGGGAAACACAGGGATCGCATTGTCGATGGTGGGTGCAATGCGCGGCTATCGCGTCATTATTATTCTACCGCGAAGTGTGAGTGTTGAACGGCGTCAGATGATCGAGGCTTTTGGCGCCGAGTTAGAACTGTTAGACGAGGTCAATGACATCCAGGCGGCCATTCGACAAACTGAGGCGAGGGCAGCGGGACGCAAAGATTTATTCTTGCCGCGCCAGTTTGCAAATCCCGACAACATCGAAGCACATCGTCGCACAACGGGTCCGGAAATCATGCGCCAGATGCGGCGCCCGATCGATGCATTTGTTATGGGTGTCGGTACTGGCGGAACGATCATGGGAGTCGGCCGCGCACTTCGCGAAGGCGGCAGTAGTGCTCGCATCGTTGCAGTCGAACCAGACGAGTCAGCTGTCATGTCGGGTGATAAACGGGGGCGACACGGGATTCAGGGGTTGGCCGATGGCTTTATCCCGGGAATTGTTCGACTAAAGGAGATCGACCAGGTAATCCGCATCAAGTCTGCTGAGGCGTTGCAACGGGCACATGAGATTAGCCGGGAAGAAGGCTTACTCGTCGGCATTTCATCAGGAGCCAATGTCATTGCCGCCACACAAGTGGCGAAGGAAATGGGGCCTGGACATGCAATTGTTACGATTTTGCCCGACCGTGGCGAGCGTTACCTGTCGGTCTGAGCCTCCGCATACCCCCAGGACCCGATCAGACGAGTATAAGGTTTGTGGCCATTCAGATGTTTGCGGCGCCAGCGGTGAAATGACTTTGCGTCGATTTCGGCTGGCACCAGCCAGTTGTTCTTCCCGTAATAATGGACGACATACTCATCCAGGTAAGCGGCATCGCGAACTTTGGTCAGCGTGTTGAGGTAGTCGTCGCTCAGTTGTGGATTGTCAGCACGCATTTCCTGCCAGGTGTCGAGTAATATGCGCCGTGCAAAGAATTCGCAGCCGTAGGAACTGTTGCGCGCCGGATTGTCACCACCAATCTCGAGTTGGCAGACACTTTTTGCCAGGCTATAGGCAACCCAGCTTTGCAGCACCGGATCATGATCATCAAGTGCCTGATTGCCAAGATAAAATCGATTACCATCGGTAACCCCATCGCGAACGTAAATTTCACTGGGACAGGCAGCAACCAGAAGGGTCAATAGTAGCAAGCTGAATCGGCACATAGTGACATTATACTTTAGAGTCTCGAACCCCGATGGAAATTTAGCGTTAACTGATAGCACAGCGTGTTTGCGAGCGCTCGCGTAACGCGAATAACTATTTCAGCGGCAGTGTAGTTTGCGTTGATTCGTCCGTCTCGCAGAGTGTCAATTCCCGCGAAGATCATTTTATGCGAAACTCGCAGGGTAATCGGCTGCGTTGCAGTAAGCGAAGCAAAACCAGTGTTCGATGCCCACCATGAGATTCTTGACAAACGTGTTCACAAGTACACGCTACTGCGCGATGGTGAACCGTTGTCTTATGGCGAGGCAGTACACCTTTGGCAGCGTGATGAGATTTTTCGCGGGTTCTTCAATTGGTTATTGATCGAGTCACCGTTTACAGCCTACCGATGGGAAACCCCGCCAGTCACTGTCGATACCGTCGAACAAAGTTTCGAATTTATCCTGGCGGATGCGCCCCGGCTTGCGCGCAATCCCGACAGGAAAGCGTTCGCTGATTATTTCAAAGGGGCTGCTGCCAATGACGTCGTTGCGTTCGACAATTTGGGCAAGGATGCGATACTCGTGGTGCCAACACCCGGTTCCCCGGATTCATCGTACGATCAGCTCGCGGCATTCATGCGAAGCGCGCCGGACGCACAAAGACACGCCTTCTGGCAAGCAGTGGGCCAAGCTGTGCATAAAACGATCTCCCGAAGACCACTATGGTTAAGTACAGCCGGTGTTGGTGTTGCGTGGCTCCATGTAAGACTGGATTCACGGCCAAAATACTATAGCCATCTGCCGTACACAGGACCCGCATGAAATATGCCGCCGTCAGCACATCAGGGTGGAGCAATTCGCTGACTGACCAAATTAGCATGGTCGGTACTGGTCGGTCGGTAGTGGCCGGTCGGTACAGGCCAGCCATCCGGGGATTCACTCTGAAAAAGACAGTCCGCAGCACCTGAAAGGTCCGTGCGTAGTCTGGAACTTTACGATTTTGTCTAACGGTATCCACGTGCCGCTAAAAAACCCAATCAACCGTAATTTGTCAAGTGGCATACCAAAGTGATGCGATGACCCTCAGCATCGTCGGTCATTGCCTGCTGATCAGATAATCCAGGCCACTGCAAATCGCGCTCACTTGTGCGCGGATGCATATTTCATCAGTCACCCGGGGGCTGTCAGGATAAACCTCTGTCGTAGTCACAAACGGCGCCTGCGTTATGGACATGCACAAAAATAATGCATCGGCGTCATATTCGATCACGCCATGCTGCAGCATCGGCTTGCCAATAATTTTACCGTCCTGGTCAGGCGCAGCTATATGTGTGACTTGCTCTGCTCCTGCGATTACCGCAGCCTGAAATTCGGGTTGCGGTCTTGCGCTGTTGTCGACGGTGTAGAAACCGTCGGGTATATGCCAGTTCTTGTGGATGCTGCCATCGCGCGCCGCCAGTGCCGGGCGAAATTCGTTGTTATCCGAGTCCGTTGTTTCATGCAAATCAAAATGTGCTAACACGTCTGGCCTGGTGTCATTCAAATAGCGCATAATAAATTCAGCTTCTTGCGCGGGTGTTCCGTCAAAAAAAGAACGATTCGGATCAATTGCTCCAGGATTCCATCGGTTAATGGTTTCGTAACCCCAGGGACTAATGCAGGGCGCCGCAACAAAATTAAAATGGCGTTCGTATTCGCCGGCGCAGGTTGCCATAAAACGAAGGGCGCCCTGAACGCCACTGGTTTCATATCCGTGCACACCCCCGGTGATCAGAATGCCAGGCCTGGCTTTCGACCATTCCCGGGTCGTGAAGACATACAGCGGATAGCGCTCAGGATCATACGCCAGCGCACCATAACGATAGCGCTCAAACCGGGTTTCCAGATTATCGAATGTTGCGAGCACCTCTTCGGCGTACGAGCGCTTGATCTGTTGCCGTGACAACCATTCAGCGCATTCGGCGGCACCCCATTTCGTACCGGGTACGCCAATCGGGTAGGGCGTTGAAGTATTCATAGTGATGTAGAATCCTCTCTTGCACGCAGCAGTGCAATTCTACCGCAACCCGTCGTGCATGCGGCAGTGAATGCAACAAGATGGATGAGATGGCGCCGGGACTGTCGGCTGTATGTGTTGTCCAGGCGGCTAAGCTCAATTCTGGATTGCCATCTACGCGCTGTTATAAACACCCGTGAGATACCGAGGTTGGTACGTTGCCCGACATGTCGAAAGACTGTCTACTGTTTATCCCGACAGTCTGTGTTCGGCGTCCCCGGAAACCAGCCCTTGGACGTCTGTTGGGTTTGATGCGTTTGAAGCCAGGTTTAATAAAAGCAGCCTGTGATGTGCAGTAAAGGTAACGACCATTGTAATCGTCGCTCGATCCTGAGCGGCGAAGCGCAAAACAATGAGCCCTGGCGTGTGCACTGTTGCTGGGGTTATGCCATGGTGCATTGCCTTCAGGTAGTGCGCTGCCTGGACAAAGACATTCCTATGGTCAGTGCGATCGCGGCCATTGTCCAGACAATAACAGCACCCGTGGGTAAATCCAGCAGGGCCGACAGTACGATACCCGCCAGATACGACAAGGCTCCGATGATGTAGCCTGTCAACAACCGTCGCCCGCGTCCCAGTTGATGGGTTGCCAGAGCCGGAATGATCAGGCTGGCAAACACAAGATAAATGCCGACAATCTGCACCGAGGCTGTCACGGCAATCGCAAACACCATGTAAAACCCCAGTCGACCGAAACGCTCCCGGACACTAAACCAGACGATCAGGAGTACCGCATATAAAGCAGCGACAGGTAACAGGGTCGACCATGTGGACCACAGAATCTGTCCGACCAGAAGCTCCCGTAGATGCTCGCTACCATGGGGGTTCCCGGCCAGTAGCAATATTCCCCCGGTTGCTGCCAGTATAAAGAGAGTGCCAATCAGGGCTTCCTGTTGCCGCGGCCAGCGTTTCTCGGTCAGATAGAGCCCGATGGCGGCAATCAAGGCAGCACTGACAGCCGCAATCTGTACTTCAAACCCATCCTGCTCCCAGTTCATGCTGTGCGCCGCAATGACGCCGAGACCGGCAATTTGCGCTATCGCAAGATCAATAAAAATAATTCCGCGCTTGAGGACTTCATACCCCAGAGGAACATGAGTGCTGATGATCAGCAAGCCGGCAGCAAATGCCGGACCGATGATGGTCAGATCCACCTCATTCCAAATCATTGGAGGCGGCCAGCAGACGCTCGATAATAGCGTCAAAAAAAGTAAACAGGTTGGTGGCGTCGGTAGTGCCACCGACCGTCAACGGCAATTCAATCGCTGTTATTCCGGTACGTTCTGCCAGCCATTTCGATGCCCGCACGTCCTGGTAAGGCGAACGGATAATAAAATCAACGGAGTTCGTGTCAAAACGGTTCACAAGAGTGCTCAGGTGTCCGGCTGTTGGCGGTACGCCGGGTATTTCCTCGAGATTTGCAACCACCTCGATGCCCAGCCAGCGTGCCAGGTAGACCCACGAATTGTGGTGTGTAATCGCGCGCTTGTTTTTCAACGGCAGCGCTTGTTGCTCCCATCGTTCAATGGCCTCGCTCCATCGCCTGGCAAAACTATTATAGTTTGTTTGATACGCCGGAGCGTTGGCAACATCCAGCTTCATCATGCGCGCCGTCAGTTCTGTCGCGATCACACTGATATTTCGCGGGTTGGTCTGCACATGTGGGTTGCCCATTGGGTGAATGTCGCCGCGTGCCCGATCAACATTTGTCGTCGTATCGATGCGCTTAACCAGGCTGCTGGCTTCGACGTAGCCTTCGGTGCCAGGCAGTATTTTGCGGTTATTGGCTTTTTGCAGAAGTAAGGGTAGCCAGCCGATTTCCAGCTGTGCACCGCTGCAGATGACAATATCGGCCCGGCGCACCTTTGCAATCAGGCTCGGTCGGGCCTGGATGTAGTGGGGGTCTTGCAACGCCGTGGTGGCGCTATAGGTAGTGACGTTCTCCGCTCCAATTTCTGCAGCAAGCGCGGCCCATTCGGGCTCACAGGCAAAAACATTGAGATCGGCGCGCGCCACCACAAAAGGAAGCACCAGGGTCGTCGCAAGGATCAGTTTCAGATAGTTCATAACATTCCCCCCCGATCTAAAAGCTGTGGCCGCCGTGGGCGCCAATACTGAAAATGTATTGCAAGCCCCACTGATCAGAGTTGAACGGGCCTGTGTCGTCGAGAGTGTATTGGAGACGCAGCCGGCTAAACTCACTGTTTGACCAATCTGTCATCAAGCTGTAGCGCCTCGGATCGTCGGGCAATTGGCCAAGGACAGTGCCGGCAAATGCAGGGCCACTGTCATCGCTGGAAAGGCCTTCAATTCGAGCACCAAATCGCCAGCGTGGAAAGGGTTGGTACACCATTTGCGCATACCAGCCGCGCTGATCGATATCATAGTTCCGGGGCATCAATCCCGGCAGCGTGTAGGTGCCGTCCTGCGTGGTCCTGAACCATTCCCCCTGGAAAACGAAGTTGCGTTGTTTCCAGTTACCGTTTGGCGACCATTTCCATACAAAATGGGCGATTGTCGTATCAGCATCGCCGCTGAAATTCAGTGGTTGATCCTCATCTCCCGAGGGTCGATCGAGGGCGGTTGCGGCAAGGTGCGATACGCCAGCCAGCCAGCTATGGTCTGTGCCAACATCGGCGCCAGTGTTGATAAACAAACTGCGGTTGCCGTACCCGGATTTTTGCGCACCGGCACCCGGAAAGCGGCTACCACGAAACACCTCGGCGCCCAGTTCGATGTACAGGTCAGACGGCGCAATCCAGCGCAACTGTACGCCGTCATCGAGAAACTGATCGCCCAGAAAGACCTGGTAAGGCAGGGGCTGATCAGCGAAGTCCCAGGAATGTGCATGTTTGCTGTTCAGGTAACCAATCGCTGAAAAAAATCGACCAAAGCGTGCAGAAAAGCCATTGGGCAATGCGGTGGTTTCAAGCCAGGCTTCTTCGATTTCTACCGCCGCTTCGCCGTCTTCAATAGCCACCGGCAACGTCAGCCACGCGGTAAACTTGTCATCGACATTGGCGCTGACGTTGATTTCCGTTTCGCCAATGGCCAGACCCTCCTCAAACGGTCCGGCCTCACCACCCAGCGGGAATCCCTGGATTGAGAACCGGTCGGGGTCTTTCTGGTGGTTCCACGCCTGTCCCTGAAAAATAACGCCGATCGCCGGGTTAAATGCCCGTCCTGCACTAACATTGCGCGCAACGGGAGCAGGCGCCGTTGACGCACTGGCCATCTGGCTCGCTTGCTGTTCCGCATTAGCGAGCCTGGCTTCGAGCGCTGTTATACGTAACTCGTAATCCTGGCGTAGTTCATTCAGCGCTGCGCGCAACAATTCAATATCTTCGGTTTGTGCGGCTGCACCCCCGGTAAAAAATATGGCAAGCACATACAATAGGCCACCGCGTATGCCGTTACTCATTGCAACATCTCCGTATTAATCCACAAGATTTTTGCTGTGTTGCTTATTGCAAACAGCGTTCGTACGATTAATCAGGAAATAACGGGGGGTGCGCGTGGCTGGTGCAGCGTGAAGTTGGGGTTTGTCGCTGCTGGCAGCGACGCGCTGGCAGGTGGTTCCTCGGCAGGCGCAGGTGCAGGCTCAGTGTGATTGCCATCGTCCATGACAAACGCCGGGTTTGGCTGCCCGTTGCACACCTCACAAGTTGCCAGGTCCGTGGTGATATGAGTGGCGCTGTGGACTGAAAACTCCACGCTGCCGATCACTGTGACCAGCACCAAGGCAAGGTAGTATTTGCGACAGTTAAACAACATTATTTCAGGCAGCGTTTTCCAGCGTCAATCTTACAATGAATACCCTACAACTATAGCACTGCATCTGGTGGAATGCAGTGGCTACAAACCCATATAGTCAACGCCTGAGTTGTTGTGTAACCCGCCGATTTGGTCGGGTGAAATGTGCTCGTTCGCCATTGCAATTCGCGTTTTCACAGACCGCCCCTGTCGGTGAGCGGCGGTTCAGTCGTTTTGTACCTAATTGTTTTTCTTGAAATTTAGCGGTGTTTGCGGGTGCAGAGTGCTCGGGGGCGCCCCATTTCGTGCTCACAGATACGCGGCACGAATACAGACCGGGATGCATGTGTTCTCGACCTTCGTTGAAAATTAAAATTGTTACGTTGCTTGTTACCGGATAAAAACGGCACGCTTACCCATCGGGTTTTTGTGACATTACACCGATTTTTCACCGCCCGGTCTCACAGGCAGTCTGTCCGGTCAGGAACCCGTTTAAATTCCCTGTCAAACTCCCATATGTTCTGGATCAGGCAACGAGAATCAATTGTTGTCTTGATTTTTCTCCAGCTTTGTCAGCAGTGGTTTTATAAGATCGAGCGGCAGAGGGAAGACAATGGTCGAGGAATTCTGCCCGGCGACTTCGGTCAGTGTCTGCAAGTAGCGCAGTTGAATCGCCTGGGGTTCTGACGTGAGTGTAGTCGCAGCGGCGGCGAGCATTGCGGACGCCTGTTCTTCACCCTTGGCATGAATGACTTTAGCGCGCCGTGCACGTTCCGCTTCCGCCTGCTGTGCCATGGCGCGGATCATGCTTTCATCGAGGTCAATATGCTTAATCTCGACATTGGAGACCTTGATGCCCCAGGCATCCGTCTGTTCGTCAAGGATTTGTTGTATATCGTGATTTAGCTTGTCCCGCTCCGAGAGCATTTCGTCAAGATCATGTTGACCCAGCACCGAGCGCAGTGTGGTTTGCGCAAGCTGGCTGGTTGCCGCGTATGGCTCGGCAACCTGAATGATTGCTTTCTCCGGATCAACAAAGCGAAAATAAATAACCGCGTTGACTTTGACTGAAACATTATCCTTGGATATTACGTCCTGGGTTGGTACATCGAGTACCTGTACACGAAGATCGACTTTGACCATTTTCTGAATGACCGGGATCAGCAGAATCAAGCCCGGGCCTTTGACTTTTTGAAAACGTCCGAGCCAGAAAACTACCGCACGTTCATATTCCCGCAGGATTTTAACAATCTGCGGAACAACAACGACCACCAGCACCAGCAGCCCAATAAAAATAGGATTCATACAGAATACCCCTTGTCAGAAATGTCTAAAAAGATCGTGTTGGTTCAACAGTTAAAATCAAGCCGTCCAGAGACACCACGCGTACTTCGTCACCCACATTGACCGGACTACTACACACGGCGTTCCAGCGTTCTCCCTGGATCCAGATCGTACCCTGGCCATCGACAAACGCCTCACGTACATGACCGGTACTGTTGATCAGGGTTTCCACCCCGGAGACTCGCGCACGATACTGGTTTTTGATGGTATACCAGGACAACCCGAGAGTACCCAGGGCGGCGACCGCCGCCACCGGAATGATGCGTGTAAGGTCAAGGTCGAAACCGGGCACATCGCTGTCCATCAGTATGACCGAACCGATCACGAATGCAATAATGCCACCCAAGCCCAGCACCCCGAACGCGGGCGTCATGGCCTCGCCAATCATCAGCACAATGCCGAGGGCAATCAGCGCAAGTCCTGTGTAGTTTACATTCAGAATCTGAAAGGCATACAGAGCCAGCAAAATAGCAATGGCACCCACGATACCCGGCACCAGCACACCCGGGTTATAGCCTTCAAACATCAAACCGTAAATGCCCAGCATCAGCAGCATATAGGCGACCGAAGGGTTGGTAATGGCATCGATCAGTTTGTTGCGCCAATCTCTCTCGATGCGCTCTACGACAACAGCTTCCGTGTCCAGCACCACGTCCAGGTTGTTGACACTAACGGTACGACCGTTCAGCTGTTTCAATAGATCCGGGATATCCTCTGCGATCAGGTCGATAACATTGAGTTCCAGAGCTTCTTCGGCGGTCAGATTCGCCGCGTCACGCACCGCTTCCTCTGCCCAATCTGCGTTGCGTCCGTACTTTTCCGCCAACCCCCGAATATAGGCGATGGCATCATTAATGACCTTACGCTCCATGGCCGTACTACCGTCGTTGCTGTCCTTGCCTGAGCCCTCTTCTTCGTCGGATTTGTTGTTGTCATCCTGTTTGCCAACGTCGTCACCGGTAATTGATACCGGCGTTGCGGAACCCAGATTGGTGGCCGGTGCCATTGCCGCTATATGAGAGCCGTAGAGAATGTACGTGCCCGCACTCGCGGCACGCGAACCGCCAGGTGAGACAAACGTAGCCACTGGAACCGGTGATGCCAGGATGGCTTTGATCATGTCGCGCATGGCGCTATCGAGGCCACCGGGCGTATCCATTTCGATGATCAGAAGTCGAGCGTTTTGTTCCACACTTTGGGCGAGCGCCGTGGACAGATAATCTCCGCTGGCTGGACCGATGGCGCCATCAATGGTCACCACATGCACCACATTCGCCGTGTCATCCGCGATGGCAGGTGAAAGCCACGGTATTACTGCGGCTGCAAGCATCCCGGCCATCAGGACCAAAGCGGCGCGCGGCGTCGCAAACGCGGTTGTCAGTGCTCTTCTTTTCATTGTCCTTTCCATGCGTATGTCCCTGCCAGTTTACCACGAAGTAGGGACGAATTAGGGTTATACTGCGAACCCGGATTACCGGTCCATGTCCAGCAAGGGAGTCGCATGCCGTTGACAGCAAAACGAATATTGGTCGTGGTCATGGGTCTGCTGGTGTGTCACTGCGGCGCTCCTTCGGCGCCATCGTCCGACAGTGCGAAGACCGATGCAGTAACGACCGACCGTGGCAACGAAAACGCAGCCCCCAAAATAACTGATGGCGATGAAACTGGTGTGAAAGAAACCGGTGTCGACAAAGGTGTTACGGCTGGAACCGGCAATAAAAAGCAGAGCACTGATGCACAGTCGATACCCCTTGGGCGCTTACCGAACATTGCCCGGCCGCGGGCCTACGCACTCGAGTTGACTGTTGTTCCGGATCGGGAGCGGTTCAGTGGCCATGTTGATATTGCCGTGGAATTACTCCAGGCGACCGACTATCTGTATTTGCATGGTCGTGGATTGAACGTATCGCAGGCACAGGCGTTGTTACCCGGTGGCGAGCAGATTGAGATCACCTGGGAGCAGCTCAATGACGATGGCGTTGCGCTGGTTCGGTTTGGTCGCACGCTTGAGCCAGGCATGATCGCACTTGAGTTTGATTACGACGCGCCGTTCGGACGATTGTTGCATGGATTGTACAAAGTCGAGGAGGAGGGCGAGTCCTACGCGTTCACTCAAATGGAGTCGGTGTATGCCCGCGAAGCATTTCCGTCTTTTGACGAACCTGCGTTCAAGACGCCCTGGGAATTGAGCCTGGTGGTACGCAAAGAACATGAAGCGGTGGCCAATACGCCAATCGTTTCCGTTGAGCCGGTTGACAGTAAATTCAAACGGGTCCGGTTCGCCAAAAGCTTGCCTATGCCGACCTATCTGGTGGCGCTGGCGGTCGGTCCCCTGGAGATTGTCGCCGGTAATCCACTGCCGGTTAATGCGGTGCGTGACCGCGAAATTGCATTTCGCGGAGTCGCGATAAAGGGCAAAGGTCGGGATCTGGACTATGCACTGGCTAACACCGCCCCGATTGTGGCGGCGCTTGAAGAATACTTCGATATGCCGTACCCCTACGAGAAGCTCGATATAATCGCTGTGCCGGATTTTGAAGCGGGCGCCATGGAAAACGTCGGTGCGATCACGTTTCGTGAGCGGCTGTTGCTGTTAAAAGATGACGCGCCGCCCCAGCAAAAACGCGCGTTTGCAAGCGTCATGGCACACGAACTCGCCCATATGTGGTTTGGTGATCTGGTCACGATGCCGTGGTGGGATGACATCTGGCTCAATGAATCTTTCGCAACCTGGATGTCCTACAAAGCCGTACAGCAAACGTTTCCGGATCATCAACCGGAACTTGCCAGGATCAGGCGCACCGGGTTTGCCATGCGCGATGATGGCCTGGTCAGTGCCCGACAGATTCGTGAACCGGTGGATGACAACGACGGCATCGTGGAAGCGTTTGACGGTATCACGTATGCGAAAGGCGGCGCCGTGCTGACGATGTTTGAGCAGTACCTTGGTGCCGATGTGTTTCGCCAGGGCGTGCGAGAGCACATGCGTCGCTTCGCACATGGAAGTGCCGATATAAACGATCTGATTGAATCACTATCACGCGCATCTGGCCAGGACATTGCACCTGCTTTTGAGACATTTTTATTTCAAAGCGGCATACCGGCAATCGATGTGAAAGTTGACTGTGAGGCGGACCAACTCTCACTGACTCAGTCGCGCTACCTGCCAACCGGTTCGGATGGCGATCCAAATCGAACGTGGAAAATTCCGTTGTGCGTAAAATACGGTACCGGGACGGAGGTCCGGCAACAATGCGTACTGCTGGAGGACCCACTGCAAACGGTGCCTCTGGCCGGTGACTGCCCCGACTGGATATTGCCAAATGCCAACTTTGCCGGTTACTTTCACTGGTTTGTCGCACCACCAGCCTTTGATCAACTGGCGGAAGCTGACGATCGCCTGACGGAATTGGAATGGATGTCCGCGGTCGACAGCGTTATTTACGGACTTGGCAACGGGCGGCTCAGCGTAACCCAGGTATGGAAGGCGATTGAACTCTTTGCCGCTTCCGGCTATCCGGATGTGGCGCGGGCCATGCTGCCGACCATCCGCTATATGAAAGACTATCTGGGCGATGATCCGAAGTTGCGCGCCACGATACGTCTGCGTGCAACCCAGCTCTATGGACCGCTGCAGGCGCATCGAGCGTTCGACAGCGAGTTTCTCGCGACATTACAAGGTGGTAGACAGCGGCTGCATTATTCTGATGTAGCGGCGTTCATGGCTGAGGTCGTGGAAGATCCGCAGACGCGCGCCGCAGCGCTTGCCAAAGCGGATGCATACCTGAAAGAGGGCGCGGCAAAAGGACAGGTGAGCAGCGCGACACTGGGGACGATACTCACTGTCGGCGTGCAGGAGGGTGGACAGGAATTTGCGGATCGCTTGCTGGATCGTTTTCACGACAGTAATGACTCATGGTTTCGCGACACGGCTTTGCAGGCGTTGGCGCGCACTCGCGACCCGAAGTTGGGCGAACGTGTGCTCAATATGGCGCTGGAAGACACCTTACGTAGCAACGAGATTCGGCGTCTGATCACCGCCCATGTCGAAGAGCGCAGTAACGTTGTACCGACATGGAAATGGCTGGAGAAAAACTATGATGAACTGGTGGAAAGAATGCCGCCGCGGCATGTCATAAAATTAACGACCATATCCGATAAAATGTGTGAAACTGCCTGGATTGACCGTGTTGATGCGTTTTTACGATCCCGGTTCGAAACTCTTCCCGGGGGACAACGACAGCTTGACGTCTCGCTCGAAGCAATTCAGGTCTGTGCTGCGTCTGTCCCGGCGCAACGCAAACAGGCACAGGCGTTTTTTATGAGCGGTCCGCGGCGCTGACCCCACCACCGGAGGCTGGATGTGAGCATACGTATTTTTACAACGGGAGGCACGATTGACAAAGTGTATTTTGATGCCCGCAGTGAGTTTGCAGTCGGCGATTCTCTGATTGACCGGATTTTGCATGAGGCGCAGGTCACAATGCCATTTACCATTGAGCCCCTGATGCGCAAAGACAGCCTGGAGTTGGACGATGGTGATCGTACCGTGATGCTCAACGCTGTGCTCGAGGCCAGTGAGGCGCATGTGATCATTACGCACGGGACCGACACGATGAGCGTAACCGCCCGGACATTGTTGGATGGTGGTGTGAAAAATCATGGCAAGACAGTGGTATTGACCGGTGCTTTAAATCCTGCCCGCTTCCAGGGTACTGATGCCATTTTTAATGTCGGGATGGCAATCGCCGCGGTGCAGACACAAGAACCGGGCGTTTATATCACGATGAATGGGCAGGTGTTTGAAGGTGACCGCGTGCGTAAAAACACCACCATCAACCGCTTTGAAAGCACTTATGATCAGTTGCGTTGACAGTGAAAGGAGAAACCGCCAAATGATTCGAAAAATGTTGATGTCTTTCACGGGCCTGATGCTCATGTCAATGTGCATTGCCCAGACGGAGGATGTGCAGATTACCTCGACAAAGCTCAGCGAGACACTATCGATGTTGCAGGGCCGCGGAGGCAACATCGGTGTGTTGACAGGCGCTGACGGCGTGATTTTGATCGATGATCAGTACGCGCCCATGAGCGCCAGGATTCTGGATGCCGTCGAGGCAATCAGCAAGGAGCCTGTGCGCTTTGTAATCAACACACACTGGCACTCGGATCACACAGGGGGCAATGAAAATTTTGGTGGGAAGGGCGCCCTGATCGTGGCACATGACAATGTGCGCAGGCGACTCAGCACAGACCAGGTAATAAAAGCACTCGGTCGCCCGGTGCCGGCCGCACCCGAACAAGCCTGGCCTGTGATTACCTTTTCACAGAATTTGACGATGCATCTGAACGGGGAAGAAATTCGCATTTTGCATCAGCCGCGCGCGCACACTGACGGCGATGCAATATTGTATTTCGTCAACAGTAATGTGATTCACGCCGGCGACGTATTTTTTAACGGAATGTACCCATTCATTGACACGTCGACCGGGGGCAGTTTGAACGGGGTGATTGGTGCAGTTGAGCGGATACTGGCGTTGGCAGATGACAATACGCGAATCATTCCTGGTCATGGGCCACTCGCCGACAAATCTGATCTGGTTGCCTATCACGCCATGCTGACGACTGTGCGGGAGCGCATCATCGCTTATCTCAACCAGGGTATGACAGCAACTGGTATAGAAATCCGCGATCCGTTAAAAGACTTTAATAAAAAGTGGGGCCAGGGTTTTATGCGACCGGATGTCTGGTTACGGATTGCCATAGAAGACCTGGCCGAAAAATAGTCGCACTGGCTTTCATCACTGCATTTTATGACAACTTGAGCTGAGCTTTTCGCGCAATTTTGCTGCGCTTGTCAACCGATTCGTGATTCGGGCGTTGGTACTGGTATCCCGAGGACAAAAGGAGACAGCCATGAAGTCATATGTCAACACAGCCCGAAACCATCGTTTTACCTTGATATTGCTTGCCACGTTTTTTCTCGCCGCTTGCGGTGGCGGTGGCGGTGGCGGTTTGACGTCAGCGCCTGATGTACCACCCATTGCAGATACACCAACATCAGAGAGCATGGTATTTATTGGGCTGACCGATGCCGAAGGAGATTTTCTCCAGTATAAGGTAGCTGTTTCGTCAGTGACACTCACACGCGCCAACGGCGTGGTAGTGGAAACGCTGCCACTAAGTACAGAAGTGGATTTTGCCCAGTACACTGAGGTTACTGAGTTTGTAACGGCAGCTTCAGTCCCGGTGGGTAAATATATTGCGGCCGCACTGACGCTGGAATATGAGGATGCCACGGTTGAAATTGAAAATGCCAATGGCGATCCGGTGGCGGCAACGGTGCTGAATGAGGATGGCTCACCGGCTGGCAGCGTGACGCTGAGTGTGGAGTTTGCAGACCGGGATGGCTTTGTGATTGCGCCAGGGATTCCGGCGCATGTCACGCTGGATTTCGATCTGGAGAGTTCTCACACGGTAAATCTGGACGTGTCACCGGCAACAGCGACGTTGACAGGAGTCCTCCTTGCCGATCCGATGCTCGAAGACCCAAAACCTCGTCGGGCTCGCGGTGTGCTTGAGAGTGTGAGCGTAGATGCCAATCAGTTTGTGCTCGATCTGCGCCCGTTTTTCAGGCCTGATGGACGCTTCGGCAAGCTGCCCGTTGATGTTAATGATGCGACAGGCTATGAAATCAATGGTGTGACCTATTCGGGACGGGATGGCTTGCTGGCCCTGGCTGACCAGCCGCAGAATACGCCAGTAGTTGCATTCGGCGAACTGGATATTGCCGCCCGGTCCTTTCTTGCCGAGGTTGTGTACGCCGGAACCAGTGTCCCGTTTGGTGAGCAGGATGTTGCGACCGGCACGGTCATTGCGCGGGACGGCAACGAATTCACGTTGCACGGTGCGGTACTCGTGCAACAGGATTTCAGATTCCGCCGGGTGCCTGCTTTAAAAGTCCTGATCAGCGATAACACGGCAGTGACCCAGGTCAAAAGCAGCTTCGATGATTATGGTCCTGCTGATATTTCCGTGGGTCAGCGCGTTACCGTGACTGGGGAACTGATGCAAAGCGCAACGGATCGTGTGGTTCTGGACGCCTCCGAAGGGCGTGCCCGCCTGCTGTTTTCGCAGATTCACGGGCTGGTCAACACGGTCGGACCGCTGGTGATGGAACTCGCATCGATCAATCGCATCCACCCACAGCGCTTTGACTTCGCCGGCACCGGGTCCGGAGCCGCGTTGGCTGCTGATCCTGCCGCCTATGAAGTCGATACCAGTGCACTGCCGCTGGAAAATGTTGACAGCGGCGATGCGCTCAAAGTGCGGGGGTTCGTTACCCCGTTCGGCACAGCACCAGATGATTTCCTGGCGCAGTCCGCCGGTGAGGTCTCGATCCAGCCTGGACGCACGGCCATTCACTGGGCAGCGGGTCAGGGTAACGATGCGTTGCTGAGCGCCGATGCTCAGGGCATCAGCGTCGATATTACCAGTGCCGCTCGCGCGGGCCACCTGTTACTGGGGTCGATCGGGTTTGATCTGCAACAGGCGGGAGATGTCTGGAGTTTTGCACCCACTGCTGGACGTGGTGGCATGTATGCTATCGTGACGCGCGACAGCAGGCAGGTGTTTACCCAATTCGGAGAATTTGTCGATACGTTGCTACTCCAATTGGGCGCGGATCGGGAGATTGCCCGAATTCGCAGCAAAGATGTGCTGGATACCGCTGAACTGGCATCAACGGGGCGCCAGTTGGTCGTATTTCTGCGCTAGCGCGTGTACGTGAAGTGAACCGGTCATTGCGATTGTAATGACCGGTTTTCTTTTTGGTGACGGCCAAGGGTGTGTGAGAACACCGGATCGTCACTGCGAACCCGCAAAGCGGGTGCGGTAATCCCCGTCCGGCCTCTGTGGCATCAATAAGTTCGGGCAGCACAACGTTGGGAGATTGCCGCGCGCTTCGCGCTCGCAAAGACGAAGTGATAGTTTTCACACAGCATCGGCCAGAGGGGTAATTCCGCCGAATTATTGAATTAAAATTGTGCAGATATCGTGAAATCGGCAATTTAGTAGTTCCGGCGCGGGTTCAAAGTGCATACAATGTCAATTCCCGGCAGGCCGGCCGAACGGCAGCGGCCGCAAACCAAGTACGTAATCCGCTAAAAATCCACTAATTATGAAAACAACCACGCTATTGATCGCCATCATGGCCGCCCTGACGACCGCGTGCTCGACTACGCAAAACACCTCACCGCCGCAGTATGTGTCGACGGCGCCCGCAGCGTGGGAGCGGGTCGAAGACATCGGAGAGGT
>JABDLQ010000138.1 GCA_013002925.1 Gammaproteobacteria bacterium
TATATGGAACAGGAAACCCATTCAATCACCTGCCCGCACTGCTGGCAGATTCTTGAGATACTGATCGACCCAAGTGCCGGCGATCAGGAATACACCGAGGACTGCCAGGTCTGCTGCCACCCGATGCTGATTACAGTTCACTGTGACGGCCTGTCGCCAACCGACGTTACTGTTGAGCCCGAGTAGTGCCCAGGTAGAATCCGAGCAGAGACCCCACAAAAAATGGCACAGGGCAATTTCATCAAACGGCTGCGACAAGGGTTACTGTTGTACATTCTGTTCATGGTGGCGCTCGGTACCTGGGCGGCACGCGAGCGCTCCACCGACTGGGATAACACGTTACGAGTTGCCGTCTTTCCGATCAATGGTGACGGCTCGGAAACGGCGCACAACTACATCGCCACACTCGATGCTTCTGCTTATGCATCGATTGAACAATTTTTTACTAAACAAATCCGAGTATATGGGCACATGCTGGACACACCAGTGCGTATCTACATGCGTGGTGTGCTGGATGAGCAACCGCCAACACCACCGACGCATCAGGCGGCACTCAAAGTCATGTATTGGAGTCTCAAGATGCGTTTTTGGGCCTGGCGCATGAACCGTCGCGATGAGCGTGCCATCCGGCCTGACATAAAAATTTTTGTGCGCTACTTCGATCCCCTGAACAACGCCAGGCTGGCACATTCCCTGGGATTGCAAAAAGGGTTGCTGGGAGTGGTCAATGCTTATGCATCGCGGCGATTGCGTGGTCGCAATCACGTTGTCATCGCCCACGAAATGATGCATACCCTGGGGGCTACTGATAAATATGATGCACAGACCACGCTGCCGCTTCACCCGCATGGGTATGCAGCGCCCGCAGCCACCCCTCTGCATCCCCAGACACGGGCAGAAATCATGGGCGGTCGTATTCCCCTCAGCGCAACGGAAGCGCAAATTCCGTCCAGTCTGAAATACGTCGTTGTCGGAGAAGCGACGGCGCAGGAAATACGCTGGATAAGAGATTGATGTGCTGACCCCGGATGGATCATGCCGGGTAAAACCAGTTTGGCTACAGTCAGTTGCACGGCCCAAAGCCAACCGCCCGGTTGCGCGCGACGTTGGTGTCTTTGTGCTTCGGTGGATCGTTCACTAACGCCCGGTACACCGAGCCACAAGTGCATAGCCGGGGCACGAATCCCCACGGTGCGTAGCGAATGAGTCATTGCTCAATGTGGGGGCCGACGATTACGGGTTGCAAGAGTGCAGGCACCTTGACATCGGCAGATGCGCACTCTACATTCGATCGCGCATCAGGTGAGCTTTGACCGCACGTCAAAGCGAACGGGAAGTCGGTGAGTTGCAAGCCAACAAGTCCGACGCTGCCCCCGCAACGGTAATCGAGAGATACCCGAATTGGCGAGAAGGCCTCTTTTCGCAACCACTGCGCATAGCGCGGGAAGGTGATTCAGGTTTAAGCACAGCGCTTGACTCGAAAGCCCGGAGACCGGCCTGTTGTGGTTGTTACGACTACGCGGCGGGCGTATCGGGCAGTTTATCTGCAGGCGTGTCCGCATTTTAAAAAACCTCAAACCCCGGGATCGAACTTGGCCACTCCAACATCAGCCCCATGCCTGCTGCTTCTGCTGGCGGCTTGTGCACCCTGTATATATGCTACGGACACTGACACCGCACTGGAGCGCGTGATTGTAACCGCCTCGCGAGCGCCGGAACCTGCATCACGCCGCGCCGTCACAACAATTGTAATAGACCGTCAGCAAATCAAGCAGCAAAATGCCCGCGATCTGGCCGACCTGTTGCGCTTTCATGCAGGCCTGGACATCGGTCGCAACGGCGGTCCGGGGCAAGTCAGTTCGGTTTTCGTACGCGGGGCTGAAAGCAACCATGTGCTGGTGATGTTAGACGGAGTACGCATCAATCCCGGCACGATCGGGGTTCCCGCAATCCAGAATATCGACCCTGATATCGTAGACCGCGTGGAAATCGTAAAAGGGCCACGTTCAAGCCTGTACGGTTCGGACGCTATTGGCGCTGTGATCAATGTCATTACGCGTCGTGACACGGCGCCAAAACCCCCGACTTTTTCAATTGGGACGGGCAGTTTCGATACATTCGACATTGCGGCACAGACCGGGTTTGGTACGTCGTCGGGTGGCGGCAATCTGGCGGTGTCGTGGCATGACACGACCGGCTTTGCCGCACGCACCGGTGCAGATGACAAACATGGGCACGACAACATCACTGTCAACGCCGCCGGGTGGCTGGCCGTTGATCAGCATCGTGCCGAAATCAATGTCTGGCGCAGCACCGGTAACACCGAATACGCGAGTTTTTCGCTGGCACCGCTGGATCAGGATTTTATTAACCAAAGCATTGACGCAAAACTGACCTCACGTTTTGGCAGCCGCTGGACCAGTGCCCTCAGCATCACCCATGGGCTGGACGACATTACCCAGAACCAGCCCTCTTTCGCGGGCAGTTTTGATTTTCTGACGACCCGGCGCCTTGGCATCGACTGGCAAAACACAGTCGAACTTGCCGATGACAATCAGTGGGTGTTGGGACTGGCAGGCTATAACGAACAGGCGGAAGCTCTTTCTTTCGGATTGCCTGTCGACGAAAGCACTGCTGTAGCTGCAGCTTACAGCCAGTACAACATGCATAGTGACGCACTGGACGCATCGCTGGGAGCTCGTTACACAACTCACGACGATTTTGGTAGTGCACTGACCTGGCACCTGGATGTCGGTTACCGCGTGCTGCCAGCGGTGCAGATTCTGGCTGCAGCAGGCACCGGCTTTCGGGCCCCGGACGCCACGGATCGCTTTGGCTTTGGTGGCAACCCCACCCTCAAACCTGAGGAGTCCACGACACTGGAACTGGGTCTGCGAGTGCGGATTAACGACCGGCATCGTGTCACCCTGCGCGCGTTTGATCAGAACATCGATAACCTGATCAACTATGTGGTCACCGATTTCATAACGTTCGCCGGTATCAATCGCAACGTCGACAAAACGCGCACGACAGGAGTCGAAATGAGCCATGAATATCAGGGCGAATACATGCGCGTGCACACAGAGGCAATCGTTCAGCGACCACGGGACGACACTTCGGGCGCAACCTTGCTAAGACGCGCAAAACGCTCGCTTACAACCAACATACTTTATCCTGTGCTTGATGGCACCGTGGGAGTCAGCTTGCTGGCCTCCGGCGCGCGCCCTGATATTGACTCAAACACATTTATGCGTGTGAATAATTCAGGTTATGTGCTCGCAAATTTGAGTTACAGTCGACCACTGGCGCGCAACTGGATGGTACGAGCAAAAGTGGAGAACCTGCTCGACACCGACTATGTGACAGCGAATGGGTTCAATACGGCCGGGCGCAGCTATTTTGTCGGATTTTCCTGGCAACCACGGCGCTAACCGTCCGTTGACATCAACACGTTTGAATTAGCAGGGAGTAAGGTCATGGGCCACCGACTAAGCAAAATCTATACCCGTACAGGGGACAGCGGCAGCACCGGTCTGGGTGACGGCAGCCGCGTGGACAAGGACAGCCACCGTGTCGAAGCCTATGGGTCAGTGGACGAACTCAACAGCGCCGTGGGCTGTATTCTGGCAACCCCGAATGTGCCTGAAACTATTGCCGCGCACCTGCTGGAAATCCAGCATGATCTTTTTGATCTTGGCGGTGAACTGTGTATTCCTGGCCAGGAGCTGATCAGCGCCGACTATGTTTCCCGCCTGGAAAACTGGCTTGATGAACTCAACGATGATCTGCCACCCCTCAAGGAATTCATTTTGCCCGGCGGCGGGCCCGGTGCCGCAGCTTGTCATCTTGCGCGTACTATTTGCCGCCGCGCCGAGCGCCGTGTCTGGACACTTGCCCGGCATGAGGCAGTAGTGGAAGCAACCCCGAAATATCTGAACCGTTTATCGGACTTGCTGTTTGTTATTGCGCGGGTGCTGGCACGGTGTGAGGATGGCGCGGAAGTGCATTGGAAACGCAAGTCCTGATTGCGCGCAAGCAGCCGATCCCTGCACAACGGGGGATTGCACACCTGATACGCCACGGCATCATAACAGCACTGCAGATGTTAATGGCGTGATGACTTTGCCATAGTGCGAATCTTTGACCGTCGCCCGGCAGTTATATTGCAGCGCCGGCAATAGTTAACAACGCAATCACGACCAGCCAGACGACCATCGATCGCTTGATGAGTTGCAGCGATCCCAGAGCGCCTGCAACCGCGCTTTCACTCATTGAACTCCGGGTCTCAAGGTCAAGCGCACCGCAACCTGCGTGTGCGATGATGTCCTCGTTGACCTCAAAGAAATGCTCCGCACATTCTGCGTAATATTCTTTCCAGGCGGTGGTGGCGGGTTCAAAGCTCCCCGCCAGTGCAAAACTCATGGCCGCCAGTCGTGATGGCAGCCAGGACAGTACCCCGTGGACATTATGGACCGCCTGCATAAACGGCGCCTCCGGCGCACCCGACTCTTCCTGTCTCTGACTTTCATAGTGCGCGCGCCTGCGCATCAGGTCCGTCACTCTGAATAGCCACGCACCCACCGGGCCCAGCAGCACAAACCAAAGAATCACCCCGAATGTGCGGTTACTGGACTGAATAAAAACAGCCGATGCCACGGCATGCCCAAGTTTCGACAGTTCAGATGGCGGTTCAAACTCCAGTAATTCTTTTGCCACCCGGTTTATCGTCAGTTCATCGCCACGCGCTGCGGCAGCAGCAAACTCATCCACTTCGGACGCCAGATCCCGCGGTCCAAATGAGAAGAACAGCACGACGACAGACAACACCAGTGTCATCAAACCGCCGATGCGATCGTCCGCCCACCAGGCCAAAGCCAGAACCGGCAGCACCGGCAAAATAACAAGAGCCACGGTGACCAGATGGGCACGGATTCCGTGACCATCCCCGATCCACGTGAGTCCTTTGTCAAACAGGCCGTCAAGCCAGCGCATTTCGCGCAAATCGAACAAACTGGTCGAGACTTTTTCCAGGAATAGCCCCAGCAGTAGTGCAATGAGTTTCATTAAGGCAGTTTCCTTCTTCCCAGTATAGGCATCACGTTGCAGATCGCCATCAGGCTAACGTATTTACGTTAATCAGACGCCGAAAACGATCCCAGTTAAACCCGGTGCCCGGATCTGTTTTTCGTCCCGGCGCAATGTCACTGTGCCCAACAATCGGACAGCTGTGCAGTGAGTTGTAAGTACGCTGCAACGTCGACACTAACTCCGCCAGTTGCCAGTACTGGACCGAGCGAAACAAACTCTCATCGGTGCCTTCCAGTTCGATACCGATGGAAAAATCATTGCACGCTTCCCGGCCTGCGAAATATGAGACACCTGCGTGCCAGGCGCGCCGATGAAACGGTACATACTGCGTAATGTGCCCATTACGACTGATCAGCGCATGCGCCGACACCTGCAGATCCTGGATTTGTGCGAAATACTCATGTGCGGTGGCATCGAGCCGATTTTGAAAAAAGTCGCTGATCCAGGGCCCCCCATAATCGCCGGGCGGCAAACTGATGCTATGCACCACGATCAGTTCAGGCTCCACACCGACCGGCCTGTCATCGCAATTTGGTGAAGGTGTCCGCACTGCACCGTCCAGCCAACCGGTCGAAGAATCAATAGTCATCATTGCAGGGAATTATTCCCATTGCTGTAAAACCACGATTATACCCCCGTTATTTGATGACACTGGTCGAAATTTTGCGCATTGTTGCGCTTTGGTGGCCAAAACCCGAGAATTCAATGCATGAACTCAATGTTGCCTGAATTGACCTCGATGATCTCCCGGTTGGTGCAAGAACCGTCAGTAAGCTGTGTAAATCCGCTATTTGATATGAGCAATCGTCCAGTGTGTGAAATCCTGGCCGATTGGCTGGCAACCGTGGGTTGCGCAGTGGAACTTGTGGAACTGCCCGGTGACAGAGACAACGTCAATCTGATCGCCCGCTTCGGTACAGGACCCGTCGGACTTGCCTTGTGCGGTCATACGGACACCGTACCTTATGACGAGGCCTTGTGGACCCAAAACCCGCTAGGTGGTGATGTGATCGACGATCGGCTCTATGGCCTGGGCAGTGCAGACATGAAAGGGTTTCTTGCGCTGTGCGCGCATATTTGCGCAACGCTGAATGCCGACACCCTGAAGCGCTCGGTGATACTGATTGGCAGTGCCGATGAGGAGAGTTCGATGGATGGTGCGCGCCATCTGTGTAGCAGCAATTTCCAGATGCCACCATTTTGCATCGTCGGCGAACCCACGGGCATGCAGCCCATTCGTCAGCACAAAGGCACCCTGATGGAGCGGATAACGCTCACCGGACGCAGCGGGCATTCCAGCGACCCGAAACTTGGCATCAATGCCATCGATGGCATGCATGAAGTCATCGGCCATCTCAAACAGTTTCGCCTGGAATTGCAAACACAATATCGCGACGAAAGTTTCACTGTGCCGACGCCGACCCTGAATTTCGGGCATATCCGCGGTGGCGACAATCCCAACCGCATTTGTGGTTCCTGTGCCCTTGATTTTGACTTGCGTCTGATGCCGGGTATGACGGTCGCAGACACGCGCGCCAGGCTGCATGAATTTGTGCGCCAAAAAATGACCGATACGCCACTCACGCTTGAATTTTCCACACTATTCAAAGGGGCGAATCCGCTATCCACGTCGCGTCATTCACCGTTACTGCATGCGTGTGAAAACCACAGCGGTCGTAGCAGTGGCAGCGTCAGTTTTTGCACTGAAGGGCCTTTTTATCAGGCACTCGGTGCAGACACGATGATCCTCGGACCTGGCGATATTGCGGTAGCCCATCAGCCAGACGAATTTCTGCCGCTCAGTAACCTGGCACCGATGCAGACGCTCATCGGCAAACTTATCC
Source organism: Gammaproteobacteria bacterium (assembly GCA_013002925.1). Taxonomy (GTDB): domain Bacteria; phylum Pseudomonadota; class Gammaproteobacteria; order Steroidobacterales; family SZUA-146; genus SZUA-146. Next base: position 6,933 of record JABDLQ010000138.1, read on the forward strand.
ACGAATTTTGTATCGCAGTTTAAACTGATATGAGCCACCACAGACTGTTTTACGCAGATTCGCTGATACCAGACACGCGCATCGATCTGACCGGTGAGCGTGCGCACTACCTGAGCACAGTGCTACGG
>JABDLQ010000079.1 GCA_013002925.1 Gammaproteobacteria bacterium
CCGTGTTCTTCGGTCAATAGCGCGGCAAGTTCTTCGGCGTGATCCTCGAGCAATTGCTTGAAATTGAACAGCACGCGGGCACGTTTTCCGGGTGGCGTGTCACGCCACGCGACAAATGCTTCTGCCGCCGCCGCTACTGCTGCGCCCACCGTCTCTTGTGATGCCAACGCTACGCGCTTGCAGACCTGTCCTGTGGCCGGATTGCTGACCTCCAGGTGGCGCCCGGAGTCGTGCAATTTGCCATTAATATAATGACCAATCATTGATGGTGCTGTGCCGGCATTGGCAATGCGCGGATTTGTAGACATCGAAATTTCCTCACACGGCTGCAACTAAACCAACAGTTTAGCGCAAAAACGCGTTTACCGATTAGTCCAGTTCATCAATCACCTGACGAACATGTTCAAAGGCACGGTGGAGATCATCCGGACGGGAATTCAGAAACGGTGAAAACTGAAGAGTATCCATACCATTACGGATCACCAGGTCATGCTCCCAGAAGCATTTTTTATGTGCTGCCAAACCGCGCTCGCCCGGACTACCGATTGACGCCAGCTCGATGGCGCCCATGAGCCCAAAGTTTCGCACATCGATCACTTTGGGATGATCGCGAAAATCGTGCAGCGCCTCTTCGAACAGTGTTTCCAATTCACGTGCCTGCGCGAATATACCTTCTTCTTCGTAGACCTCGAGTGCAGCCAGTGCAGCGGCGGCCGCTACCGGATGGCCTGAATAGGTATATCCATGCAGAAATTCAATGGCGTGTGGTGGGCCCTGCATGAAGCGGTCGTACACATGGTCCTGAACCAGCACGGCACCCATCGGAATGACCCCATTGGTCAAGCCTTTGGCGGTTGTAATAATGTCAGGCATGACGCCAAAGCGTTGCGTTGCAAACGAATCCCCGACACGGCCAAACCCGGTAATGACTTCGTCAAAAATCAGCAATATGCCATGGCTGTCACAAATTTTTCTGAGTCGCTCAAGATATCCTACCGGCGGCGGAATTACGCCCGCAGACCCCGCAACCGGTTCAACAATAACTGCCGCAATATTGCTGCCATCATGCAGCAGTGCGATGCGTTCAAGTTCATCTGCCAGGTGTGCTCCCCACTGTGGCTGGCCCCGGCTGAAGGCGGTGTGTGCGATGTTGTGGGTATGCGGCAGGTGATCGACGCCCGGCAACAGATTCGCACTGAACATTTTGCGATTGGGCGACATACCGCCCACAGAGATACCGCCAAAATTGACGCCGTGATAACCACGTTCTCTGCCGATCAACCGGGTGCGTTCGGCATGACCGCCGACGCGATGATAGGCCAGCACCATTTTTAAAGCGGTATCGACAGACTCCGATCCGGAGTTTGTAAAAAAGCAGTGATTAAACCCGGCCGGAGCCAGTTCGGTCAGTTTGCCGGCAGCCTTGATAGCGGTAACGTTTCCCATTTGAAATGACAATGCAAAATCGAGTGTAGCGACCTGCTCTTGTACCGCTGCGACAATTTTGGGATGACAATGACCGATACCGCTGGTCCATAAACCGGAAAACAGGTCATAGATTTTGCGATGATCCACTGACTGATAATAGTGGCCGCTTGCAGATTCGATAATCCGTGGATTGGCTTTAAAATCCCGATTGGCACAAAAGGGCATCCAGAATGATTCAAGTTCTTGCGGGTTTACAGCCATGATTTCCTCCGCCTGCAGTTCCGATGCTAATCAAAGCACTTCAGTTTACTACTGTAACTGATACAGGCGCCCGGACTGAAATCCCGCACTGTATAAGCCGGCATGCTCGTCCTGGAAACTGTTTTGCATTTACAGGCAAACGCGATACGTGAACCTGTAAAGCGCCGGCCGGATGCTGTGCGGGCGGCGCATCACCCAGCGCCGCTGAAATAGCTTAGCCGGATTACGGCTTGCGCAACATCAGCACGGGGGTGTTATTTTTATAGCGCTGATAGGCCGGGTCATCACCCCACTTGTCGTCCGCCTTGGACTCCAGCATGGGAATCCCGCTGACCCTGGTCAGCAAAAAGTACACGAACACCGGGGAGATCAGGGTCAGGTATTGCCATCCGCTCAATGTTGGCAACGCGATAATGGCAATACCGGTCCACAGCATGATTTCACCAAAGTAGTTAGGATGCCGCGACCACGCCCACAGACCACTGCTGATAAACTTCCCCTTGTTGTCGGGGTTTGCGCGGTGTTGGCGCTTTTGACGATCTGCTATGACTTCGATGGTAAAACCGACAATCCACACCATGGCGCCCAGTATCGCCAACACCCCGATGGGACTGGTATGCAGGTCAGTCATTGCGGCCAGTCCTGCAGCAAGAGTGAGTGATACCCACAGCCCCTGTATCGTCCATGCCATCAGAAAATGCAAAAAATTTGGTTTGATGTCATCAAAGCGACTGTCCGAACCATCCTGGCGTATGCGCTTGAACAGGAAGCTGCCCAGCCGCACCGCCCACAGGCTGCACAAAATCGCAATTAGCACCGTGCGGGGATCGCTGGTATCGCCAAAATACAACGCACAGCCAATAACGGTAAGGTACGTAAAGCTACCCGTGACGTCGTAATAATGTTCGGTCTGGAAAATAAAGGACGGGACGAAAGCCAGCCATTGTATGGCAAAGGCGATCGCCACACATAGAGCGAACAATGGCCACTGCTCGTGCATCATTCCACCCTGACTGCCGGCGAAAGCGATCAGCGCTCCCAGTGCCAGCGCAATCACAATACCGACTAAGCCTCTCCTGGTGCCGTGTTCGATGTTCCTGTCTCCTGATGAATCGGTTTGTCTGTAATTATGATTGCTGCATCGAAAGAATGCCAATAAG
>JABDLQ010000170.1 GCA_013002925.1 Gammaproteobacteria bacterium
CACCAGGCGTGAGCTGGGTTCCATATCGAGATCTTATTTCGATGCCACGAACAACACGATGATCGGTGCCTTTCGCTATCCCGGCGTCGTTGCACATACGGGTGTGATATCGCTCGAGGATGACACGGTCAGGCATCTTGCCGATATCAAGGGTCCGATGAAATACCGGGTAACGTCCACGGCATGGGATCCTGATGCGCGCACACTGTACTACACGGCGGATAACCTGGCCCATCGCGATCTGATGGCTGTCAATGTGGATACCGGTAAAGCCCGACAGCTCATTAAGGACGGCCGCATTGGCGACATTGTGGTCAATCCTGCTGATAAATCGATCTGGGGCTTGCGGCATCTGAACGGGATCGTCTCGCTGGTACGGATTCCGCCACCGTACCGGGAATGGAACCTGGTCTACGCATGGCCCTACGGATCGGTTGCCTATGAAATGGATATCTCTCCTGATGGAAAGCTGTTGTCGACATCGCTCGGCGAGATTGCCGGCGCACAAAAATTTCATGTGTACGAAACAGACGCGCTGCTCGACGGTGTGGCAGAGCCGGTGTTTGAGTTTGATTTTGGCATAGCCGTGCCCGAAGGATTTGTTTTTTCACCGGATGGTAAATACATTTTCGGAAGCTCTTTTTATACGGGTGTCTCCAACATTTTTCGCTACGAGATTGCCACCCGTGAACTGGAGGCCGTCAGCAACGCAGAGACCGGGTATTTTCGACCGATTCCTCTCGATGACGGTACACTGATTATCTTTGAATACACCGGCAAGGGGTTTCAACCTAAGCGCATTGACCCGGTGCCACTTGAGGATCTGAGTGCGATCCATTTTCTGGGTAACGAAATTGCCACCCGGCACCCGGTCGTGCGCGACTGGAATGTGGTCCGCGGTTTACGCGATCTCAACGCGGACGATTTGATCACCTCCAGGGGAAAATACGAACCGTTTGCACAGTTTAAATACGATTCGGGCTACCCGATTATTGAAGGGTATAAAAACTCGCAGGGCATCGGCTATCACTGGCAGTTCCGGGATCCGGCGCAATTCCATCGCTTTGAAGCTACCGTGGCCTACACGCCCGACAGTGATTTGCAAAGCAGCGAAAAGTTGCACGTCAATCTCGAGTATCACTGGCTTAATACGTATGCACGATACTGGCACAATGACAGTGATTTTTACGATCTGTTTGGTCCGACCAAACGAAGCCGTAAAGGCGATGCCTTCATAGTCGGTTATAAAAAAGCACTCATATACGATGAGCCGCGGGAACTGCGCTTTGACTCGAAGCTGGCCTATTACACTGGTCTGGACACGCTGCCTGGCAATCAGAATGTACAAACATTCAGCTTTGATGAAATCCTGTCGCTGGACCTTGGTTTGCATTACACCAACACGCGCAAATCACTGGGAGCTGTCGATCACGAAAAAGGGATTCGATGGGACCTGGTGGTTTCTGTCGATGATTCCGAGTTCGATACCTTTATCAAACCCCAGGTGGGTCTGGACGCCGGTTTTGCGCTGCCGTGGAAACACTCGTCGATCTGGTTTTACAACTCTGCCGGGACTGCCAATGGCAATCGGGCCGATCCATTATCGCAGCATTATTTTGGCGGCTTTGGAAATAACTACGTAGACAATGGCGAAGTCAAGCGCTATCGACAGTATGACAGCTTTCCTGGCGTCAATATCGACGCCATCGGTGGCCAGAAGTTTGTCAAATCTCTGGTGGAGTGGAATCTGCCGCCGTTGCGGTTTCGCAAAGCAGGCACTCCCAGCCTGTTCCTGAGTCATGCCAGGCCCGCCGTGTTCTTTGGTGCGCTGACGACAGATCCGGGTAAGAGTTTTGAACGCACACTGACTACGATGGGCGCACAAATTGATTTTGCATTTACGCTGGCTCATCGCCTGCCAATGACGCTTTCTGTTGGCTATGGCGTCGGCATCGAGGACGGCAACGAAATAGACAATGAGTGGCTGTTATCTTTGAAGATACTTTGATGTTGCGTTTACTTGAGGCAAGATACCCACACTAAGGCTCAGGTAGGCAAAACAAATTTTTACTGCGGATATCATTGTTCATGCACCGGTAGGTTTACTGCCAGTGCTTATGTTTCTGGTCGTGCTGTTGTATATGGACAGCTACAAGCTCGTGGGCTTCAAAACCGTGTCGCTTGTCATCGTGGCGGGTGGCCTGATGGCCGTGGTGAGCTATTTTGCTAACGGCTATCTGTTGTCGACTTCCGATATTGAGTTTCGCATGTACAGCCGCTACCTGGCGCCGCTCGTCGAAGAGGGCCTCAAAGCGCTGATCATCGTTTATCTGTTTCGCTCCCATCGTATCGGGTTTCTGGTCGACAGCGCCATTATGGGTTTTGCGGTCGGTGCAGGTTTTGCTGTAGTCGAGAACTTCTATTATTTGTATACCGCAAGTGGAGCACAACTGGGTGTCTGGATCGTGCGCGGTTTTGGCACGGCGGTCATGCACGGAGGTGTCGTTGCTATTTTTGCGGTGATTTCGCAAACACTGACCGAGCGCAGCATGAAGATAAACCCGCTGCTGTACCTGCCGGGCTTTGCCGTCGCAGTGGTGCTGCATTCGATTTACAATCATTTTGTGCTGCCGCCGATGCTAATGACGCTGGTCACTCTTGTTGTGTTACCACCGCTTCTGTACGTGGTTTTTCGCCAAAGCGCCGACCACATGCACGAATGGCTGGAGCTGGATTTTGATGAGGATGCCTGGCTCATTGAGCAGATCAACTCAGGTGATTTTACCAGCGGAAAAATCGGCCGTTTTTTAACTGATTTGCGCGAGAAATTTGAAGGCCCTGTGGTAGTAGATCTGCTGTGTTATTTGCGTTTGTATACTGAACTTGCGCTGCGTGCCAAGGGAGTATTAATGATGCGAGAGAATGGTATGGATGTGCCGGTCGGTGAGCGCACCAGGGAAAAATTTGTTGAGATGGAATATTTGGAAAAGAGCATCGGCAAGACCGGTGTACTGGCAATGCGACCGTTTCTGCATATGACCCGAAAGGACCTGTGGCAGCTGTATGTGCTCGAAACGAAATAGGCACAATATTGATCGGTTTCCCGCAAGAGGGACGACGGGTGTGCCGCGTGGAGTGCGCCGGACATGAAAAGAACACTTGTTTCGACCGCGGTACTTTTGCTTGCCGGTCTGGCTGGCGCTCACTGGTATTTTTCGGATCGTGGCCGTTTTACTACGCCGCCTGAATATACGGATCTGGGCCGGAGCGTTGTGGGCAACGCACTGCACTCGACCTATGATCCTGCTTTGACCCTGCGGTTTGATGAGGGATTTAATTATATAGGCGGGCAGAAGTTCATTCTCTATGGTGTCGCAGATACCGAACAACATTTCTTTATCGAGACTACTGAAGACGACCAACTCAAGAGTATCTATTGGGTGCAATTTGAGGCGTACTTACCGGATAAATCCTATACTTATGATTACGAAGATTCACCGCTGCGCGTAACGCTGGGCGATTACGGGTTTTATGCTGACACCGCTGTTTTTCACAATGACCCGGACCGGAAAAGAAAACGGGGAACCGATGGAGCGCTGGTACGCCAGTTTCTGGCGAGCAAAGGCTATGCTTATCCGGATGAGGTGATCTACGCGCGATTGGTTAATCTGACCGACGCAACCCGCAAAAAGGAATTGATTATTATCTTTATGGATGATCTTGCCAGCTACGGCATGACGGCTGCACAACTGAACGAAGGTGGCAGTACCGCATCACAGTGGCCAGACATTGAGAAAGCGCATCTGGACCGGATCCGAAAAACGTTGCGTGTTGAAAACACCCCTACCGCTGCTGCAGCACAGTAATCTGACACAAAGCTGATGCAAACAGCACAAATTAAACAGACAAATGGCAAGTCTAGACCACACACTCATCGCGTGATGACGTTTGGGGGACGGCCAAGTTATCAAACCAACTTTTATCCTTTTGCCTGTGACTCATAAAAAACGACTATTCTTTGCTGTGTGGCCAACGGACGAGGTTCGCGCTGCGCTGGTAGAGGGTACCCAAATTCTCCACGAATCCGGTGACGGGCGGGTGGTGGATCCTGCCAATTTACATCTGACTCTCGCTTTCCTGCACAACGTGGAAACTGCACTGCTGCCTTGCATCTGCGATGCCGCGCAGCGCGCTTGTACCAATCGGTTTTCTATTACACTGGAGCGCATCGGTTGGTGGCGTCGTGCCGGAATTCTGTGGGTTGGACCCGCGGGGACGCACGCAATACTGCGCGAGTTGGTGGGCAGGCTCTGGCAGGAACTGGGCGACTGCGGATTCACACCTGAGCGGCGCAGGTTTACACCGCACGTGACGCTGGCACGCAAGGTGACCCGCGCCCCGCGGGTGCAAACGTTGGTGCCGATACATTGGCCCGTCAGCAGCATTGTGCTGGTTGAGTCAGTCACGGGGCGGAGCCGATCGACCTACAATGTGATTGACAGCTGGCCTTTGCGGGGGCTGTAAGCAGTGGTCAACAGGGCGTTTTGGATTCAGCCCAAGGCCATGCTGGCTGTGTGACCCTGAGAAGGATTTGCAGACATCCGGGTTGACGCGCGACGGGGTCAGTGGCTATTTCCGGGGCTGTCCTGGGCGGTGTGTACTGCCAGTAGCAAGCTTGCCAACTCCGGTTTGGTGACTTTGCCCATCGCGTTTCTGGGTAGCGCATCCAGCACTTTCAGTTGCCGGGGAATTTTATAGGCCGATATTTTACCGCGGCACCAGCGCCTTAAATCGGAC
>JABDLQ010000179.1 GCA_013002925.1 Gammaproteobacteria bacterium
AAAAAGCGCAAACTGGTTTCGTCGCAACCGCCCACGGACGGGCTACTGAGGAGATGGATATGCCGTTGAGCGACTGGCCAGCCGGCGAACGTCCCCGGGAGCGCCTGTACTCCCGGGGCGCCGCCGCGCTGTCCGATACTGAGCTGCTGGCCGTTGTGTTTGGCCGCGGTATCGCCGGCAGCAATGCAGTCGAACTGGCCAGGGAATGTCTGCAGGTTTTTGGCAGCCTGCGGGCCTTGCTCAACTGTGAGACCGAAACGCTGATGCAGCAGCGTGGCATGGGGCCTGCCCGTGTCGCTGCCTTGCTGGCCGCTGTGGAGATTGTGCGCCGCAGCCTGTCACAAAAAATCGACCGCGGCGACCCGATGCTAAAACCCCAGGACACCCAGGACTTTTTGCAAGCGCAACTGCGTGATCGACCCCACGAAGTATTTTGCTGCCTCTTGCTGGATAACCGCCATCGCATCATCTGCTTTCAAGAGTTGTTTCGCGGCACGATAGACGGCGCATCGGTGCATTCTCGTGAGGTCGTGAAACTGGCCCTGTCGACAAATGCAGCCGCCGTGATTTTCGCCCACAATCATCCCTCCGGTGTGGCCGAACCAAGCCAGGCCGACGAGCGCATCACCAGGAAACTGCAAAAAGCCCTGGCGTTGGTGGATATACGCGTTCTGGACCATTTTGTGGTCGGGGATGGCAAAACCGTGTCGTTTGCTGAACGCGGTCTTCTCTGAGAGTTGCGCATGACCGTCATCGGACCTGCCTGATGATCATTGGGTTTGTGCACAAGCACCTTTGGAAAAATGCTGGCCCATATTCACCGCTCCCACAATGGCATGCCGTCTTACATCTTCGCAGCTGTATCGTCTACCGGCCTCTCAACCTCGCACCTGTATTGTTTTCCGGCCTGTCAACCTCGCACCCTTATTATCTCCCCGCCTCTCCACCAAGCGGTTCTATATCTGACCGGCTTTTCTTATTGATCGTCAGGAACGGCGCCGGATTAGTCTTGCGGATCAGCCGGCCGAGAGTGTTTGAACACATCGGATCGTCATTGCAAAGCGGGTGCGGCAATCCCCGTCCGGCTTCTGTGGCATCAACAAGTTAGGGCAGCACAACGTTGGGAGATTGCCGCGCGCTTCGCGCTCGCAAAGACGAAGTGATAGTTTTCACACACCCTGGGCCGATACCAGACACACCGAGCGCGCAGGTCAAACACTCAAGGCTCCCGGAAAGCCGGGTGCGAGCAATGGCCAGCAGACTGCGGCCCCTGACCGGGCTTTGCCGGTGCTTTGATGGTGCAATTTTGGAGTGCATTTGAGCCAATCTCCTGATTTACCGGGATTTCGGCTGATTTGTGGGGGTTTCCGGGTTGAACTTGGGGCCTGTGGCTGGTATAAATTGCGGCCCTTCGACGAAGGGCCCGGCAGGGTCGCGTACCACTGTCACACGCGCGGCCACAGTGGCCAGGTTATTGAGGAATAAAGAAATGTCCAGAATATGTCAGGTGACGGGCAAAGGTCCGACCACCGGGAACAATGTCTCCCACGCTAACAACAGAACGCGCAGACGCTTTCTGCCAAACCTGCACTCCCACCGCATTTGGGTTGAGAGTGAAAATCGTTACGTGAAGCTGCGTTTGTCACAAAAGGGCTTGCGCATTATCGATCGCGACGGTATCGATGCAGTGTTAAAGAAACTACGCAGCAAAGGCGTCAAGATTTAAAGGAGCTATTGTCATGCGAGATAAAATTCGACTGGTATCGTCCGCGGGCACGGGACATTTTTACACGACCACCAAGAACAAGCGGCTGCACCCCGAGAAAATGGTGGTGAAGAAGTACGACCCACGCGTGCGCAAGCATGTGGATTACAAAGAAGCCAAAATCAAATAGACGCGTTGTAAGCATCACGCCAGGTCTGGCGCACAAGACCGCCTGAATTCCCAACGGCCGACGTTGGAGCGGCATCCGGCCGCGATTGGGCACTATCAAACCCGCACATTTTTCACAGCCGCAAGCGGTGTCGCCTGCGCCAGCAACGCGCGGGCGTGCACATCCCGTTACGGTGATCCATTAAATTACTCACGATGTTCCTGCTGTTTGAACACGCACGCATGCACGGGCTTGCTCGCAATCAGGGAATTTCACGGGCGGTCGTGTCCAGCGCCCAATCGCACATTGGCCAGGTCAGGTTGAAATTACAGTCACCCATATGGGCTGGGTCATGGTGCACTGTATGCCGAAGACGCATGAATGCGACACCCGGCAGCGTAGTCAGGCGATTGTCGGCTGGCAGATGAAAGCACAGATGCATGAATTCATACAAAAGATAAGAGGCCAGTGCCGTTATCGCAAACAGCGCAGCCGCATTGGTGCTCCATAACCACGCCAGCAGCGCGGACAGTGGCGCAATGACTCCCAGTGACATTGCAAAAATCAGCCAGATGGGAAACAGCACCAGGCGCAGATCACGCCCCTGCTCAATGGCCATTGATTTATGCGAATAAAAACCGTGGTGCTCAACAAAATGACGCGTGTAAAACATTGAGCCGCGCCGCCTGTGGTCATGACCGAGCCAGCGATGCGTCGCGTATTCACCGAAGTTTGTGACGATGAGTGTAAGCGGCACCACCAGCAATTCGAGCAGACGCACCGACTCAAGCGTGGCACTGATAAAACCCATCAGCAAGAGCCCGGTGCCAAATACCCAAAGCAAATGTCGAAACGGATTATAGCGCGGACTGATTTGTGCGCGGTAACGCTCTCTGAAACGGGATTGTGCGGGTGTCAGTGCCATTGCAATATCCACGGCATAAGCAGTGCTTCAGTTTACAGGAATCCGTGCGCCGAAGCGCCAGCATTTGCTCACCCACAATTAATCCGGGTCAAATCGTGTTTTCCGGTAGTATGGGTGAGATTGAACCGGGACTAATTGGGGGTCTGTACCATGGAATATTCGGCAATCATTACATCGCTCGCGCTGTTTCAACTGGTTTTCTTTGCGATCAATACCGGGCGTGCACGGGGCAAGGCAAACATCAAGGCGCCAGCGATGACAGGTGACCCGATATACGAACGGACCGTTCGCGTGCATATGAATTCGTTAGAAAATGCGGTGGTGTTTATTCCGGCCCTGTGGATGTTTAATCATTATTGGGACCCACGCGTTGGTGCTGCCGTCGGCCTGATTTATATCGCCGGCCGCTTTGTGTATATGCGCAGCTACATCGCCGATCCGGCATCCCGTGGTCCAGGTTTTGGCATCAGCTTTAGCAGTGAAGTGTTCCTGCTCGCTGGTGCACTGATCGGTGCCGTGATGACGATTATCTGAATAATGTGCCTGGGCGCGGCTGCGGTGCCGTAATTATCGCTATCTGACCGTCGTGACTCTACCGGCCAACAACTAGCTGAGGCGACGGTAGTGCCCGATGGTCTAGCCCAGCAGTAGTTTGATAATGAACACGATCAGCACGGTGTTCAATACCCATCGGATAAGCTGTTCGCCGTGGCTGACCGAAGTATGAGCGCCCAGCCAGCCGCCCGCGGCGTTGCCCAACGCCAGTGCCAACCCGAGCGTCCACACCACCGGCACGCTGCTGGCATACACTACCAGCGCAGCAATGTTGAACACCCCGACGATGAATACCTTGTGCATGTTCACGCGCACCAGATCAAGCCGCAGCACGTGCATCATCACCGCCATAAACAAAAAGCCTACGCCAATCTGAATGAACCCGCCGTAGAAACCCACCAGCACCATCAGCAGATGTGCGGCAATCATTCGCCGGGGTGACGGGGGTGCAGGCGGCGTGCCTGCATCGGGCACTGCGGGAGATTTGCGCCAGGACAAAATCATCACGCCGACCATCACGATTGCCAGTACGCGGTTAAACCAGACACCGCGCAGCTGCACACCGACCAGTGCCCCGGCCACCGCACCCGGAATGGCCGCGAGCGCCAGCGTCAGGCTCAGACGAAAATCGGCAAAGCCTTTGCGAAAGAAGGTAACCACCGCGACCAGGCTCTGCGCAACGATGGCGATACGGTTGGTGCCATTGGCGACCGGGCCCGGCAGCCCTATGAATACCATCACCGGCAGGGTCAACATCGACCCGCCACCGGCCATTACGTTCATGAATCCGGCCACAATGCCGGTCGCCATTAACAGTAGTGGTTGCCAGTATTCCATCTAAAGTTGCACGGTGTCAGCCAATGTTATTGCTCCGCTGCCCGCGCTGCCTGTTAACGCGTGGTCGCACACGGGTGTCAACCCTTGTGACCGATCACACCCCATTGTCAGCGATTTAATCGCCGGTAGGGTTTCCACGGCAGGCGTCCCCGCCAGTACTGGATTAACACATAACCAAACGCCATGCCGCCCAGATGGGCAAAATGGGCGACTGTCGAACGGGTGGCGGTTACCCCGAGCCAGAGCTCCAGCAAGCCATACAGCACGACAAAGTATTTCGCTTTGATAGGGATCGGCAGGAAAATCATGATGATCGGGCGGTTGGGATACATCAGGCCAAAGCCCAGAAGCAGTCCAAACACCCCACCGGAAGCACCGACCGTAGGATAGCCGGAAGTCTCGACGACAATCTGGATAAGTCCTGCACCGATCAGGCACACGAAATAATACAGTGCAAATGGCTTTGAGCCCCACAGGGCCTCCAGCTGCATGCCGAACATCCATAGCGCGAACATGTTGAAAAACAGGTGCGACATATTGGCGTGCAGGAAGCCATACGTGACAAGCTGCCAGACCTGAAAAGACACCGGGCTGTTGACCGGCATGCTCAGTGGCCACAAGGCAAAGCTGGTCGCCAGACCAGGTGCGACCGCACTTAGAAAAAACAGGCTAATGTTGGAGATCAGCAGGCCGAGAACGACCGGGGTAAATTGGTTCATGGCAAAATTGTGGCAGATTGAGTGGGCGACTGCCAGCCGCGCAGCGCAAGATGCTGACAGACAAGGTTCACGGACCGAAGACCACACAAAGGGGGCAAACCTGTCACCTTCATTCACCTTCCCCCAGCCGCATACTGCTCACAGGCTCACCGCCTTTGGTGCTCTGTGTCATGTGCCGTGCTTTCCGGGAGTTGTGCGCCAGCGGGGGCGAGCCCCGCTCCCGAATCCTGCTAATGCGCTGCCGGCTGTGGTTGCAATGTGTAGGTTTTCAGATGTTGCGAGAATTCCTGCAGTGCCCGGATGCCAGTTGCTTCTGCTTCCTTGCACCAGTCCTTGAGTTGCTGAATCAGCTTGTCATTACTAACCGTAGCACCGGTCCACAGCCCGCGCAGCTTTTCGCGTAACTCGTGAACGGTTTTCAGTTTTTCATTGTTGGCAAGCAACTGCTCGAGGCGCTCCCGGTGACGGCGGCTCAGCAACTCCGGTCGTCGCACCAGGATCCGCTTGGCACGGCGCCACATGTCACCCGCATTGGCCGCCGATTGCCGGGCTTTCTCAGCTTGCAGCACCGGCAGCGTGACCGCCCGGGCATAGGTCCGCAGCACATGCATGCGATTGAGCACAATGGCTGAAACGGTCTCGACATCCACTTTCGGCTTGTCCTCAAATGCGGGTGTCGGTGCAACCCGGCGAATTTTGGCAAGACCCAGTGTTTTGAAAATGGTCAGGTACATCCAGCCAATGTCAAACTCCCAGCTGCGCACAGAAAATTTTGCTGAACTGGGGAACGCATGATGATTATTGTGCAGTTCCTCACCACCAAGCACCACGCCCCACGGCACGATGTTGGTAGCAGCATCATCACACTCAAAATTACGATAACCCGAATGATGGCCGAGACCATTGATGACACCGGCGGCAAACAGTGGCATCGACATCATCTGAAATGCCCAGATCGTGATACCGACGACCCCAAACAAGAGTACGTCGATGGCGAACATGGCCACCAGACCGCCATAGGGAAATTTGAGATACAGGTTCTTTTCCAGCCAGTCGTCGGGCGTGCCGCGACCGTACTGCTTCAGAGTCTCCGGATTTTTGGTTTCGACCTGATAAAGCTCCGCACCTTCGAGCAATACTTTGCGCAAGCCTTTGCACCGCGGGCTGTGAGGGTCTTCATCCGTCTCGCACTTGGCGTGATGCTTGCGGTGTACCGCGACCCATTCTTTGGTCAACATGCCCGATGTCATCCACACCCACAGACGACAAAAATGACGTATTGCCGGGTGCAGGTCGACGCTGCGGTGCGCCTGATCGCGATGCAGATATAGCGTAACTGAGATTACGGTGAGCTGAAAAAACACCAACGCAACGACAAAATACACCCAGATCGACGGGCGAAAAAATCCAAATAAAAAATCCATTCACACTTTCCTGAAGCAACGGCTAAAAGGCAGGCAACTATAGTAGAATACGGTTGCAGACGCTAATGATTGGACCGTGTCTACGCAGCCTGGTTTCAATAGACTTACAGCTTATCGGCACGCATCGTTTCTGCATCTCGATTTCGTCACAAAATACCCTGATATGCCTGAACTACCTGAAGTTGAAACCACCGCAAGCGGCATCCGGCCACACCTTTTGCATCAGCAAATTGCTGACGTTGCAGTGCGGCAAAAAAAACTGCGGCAACCGGTTACGCGCAATCTCGGTGTGCGGTTGCGCAACCAAACGATCCGCGCCGTGAAGCGGCGAGCTAAATATTTACTGATTTATCTGACCCGGGGCTGCGTGATCATTCACCTTGGCATGAGTGGCCGCCTGCGGGTACTGAGGCAACACTGCACTGCGGAAAAACACGATCACGTTGACGTGACGCTTGCAGACGGACAGGTGTTGCGCTTTACCGACCCCCGCCGGTTTGGTTGTGTTCTGTATACCGCCGGTGACCCGCTGCATCACAAACTGCTCAAACACCTGGGTCCGGAACCGTTCGACGATGCCTTTAACGCCGATTATCTGTACGCGCTATCACGCCGGCGCAGCGTGGCGGTAAAAAATTTTATAATGAATGGTCATATTGTGGTGGGTGTCGGCAATATCTACGCCAGTGAAGCGCTGCACAGGGCAGGGATCCTGCCGCATCGTCAGGCCGGTCGCATCTCCCGCAAACGCTATGCGACGTTGGTCCAACATGTTTGCGATGTGTTGCGTGAAGCAATCCGGCAGGGCGGTACGACGTTGCGCGACTTTACCAACTCCGATGGCTTCCCAGGTTATTTCAAACAGGAACTGGACGTTTATGACCGGCAGGATCTGCCCTGTAATACCTGCGGCGATAACATCCGCATGAAAGTGATTGGCCAACGCTCCAGCTACTATTGTCTGACTTGTCAGGCCTAGGTTTTGGCGGGAGCGGCTTTCAGCCGCGATTGAATTATGGGGGCGTTTTGAATTATCGGGGCATACCAATCGCGCCTGGAAGGCGCTCCTACAAAGACGTGTGCGCCATCGGCCACGACCTGTCACACGGGATTGCATCGGTAGGAGATTCTATGGCGCATATCCAGTCCTATTTGGTGTTTTATTGAACGACGTTCCGTTTTCGATAAGGGCGAACGCAATACGAGCCAGCTTACGAGCCAAAGCGACATTCGAGACGATCTTGGACCTGCCTTTGGCCAACTGACGTTGACGGTATTGATCAAACGCAGCATGGCTTCGAGCAGGTTTTGTGGCGCAGTACAGGAGCCTGCGTATTTCAGCCTCTCCACATTTGCTGAGTTTGGCTTTTCCTTTGTAAGTCCCCGACTCACGCAAACGCACATCAAAGCCGATAAAGGCAATAAAGGCATCACTGGAAGCGAACGCGCCGCGATGATAGGTCGCCACCAACGCGGCGGCATTGAGCGGACCGATACCCGGTATGGACAGACAGCGCTTGATGTCAGCACCCCAGCCCAGGTCCTTTAACAATGCTTTTATGCGCTGGTCAATGCGCTTTAAAAGCCGGTCAAACTGGGTAAACAGGGCTTTGGCACTGACCTGGACATCGGCCAGGCTTTGCCGCAGCCGTTTGCGTGCCGCAACGATCACAGCTCGACGTTTGAGTAGCGCCCAGAGCTTTTGAGACTGTGCACACAAGGGTTGGTAAGCACGCAGCTCATCCGCTTCCCTGGCGACAAAGCGGGCCAGCAAGTAGGCATCCTCAGCATCGGTTTTGTTGCGCCGACTTATGCCCTCGCGGTAATGCACCAGCTGGCGAGGGTTAACCAGGTACACCTGATGACCAAGCGCTGCCGCCTGGTCAACAACTTCGCGGTGATAGTGTGAGGTGGGTTCGACGGCTATACACAGTGGGCCGTGGAAACTGCGCAGCCAGGAACGAATGGCTTTGGCATCGTTGGCCAGCTTCGTCCGTTGTTGATTGATCCAGTTAAAGATAACCAGCTCGCTTTTAGCGACGTCAATGCCTAAGATGATTTTTTGAGTGATGTTTGCCACAATAGTCTCCGCGGTTAGTTGCCGTAAAAGCCGGGAACTCACCCACGCGAGCTTGGTATTCATTGGCTGCTCTAACAGCTGGATTCCTAATTGGCGTTTTGTGGTGAGGGGATGGGGACGAAGTCTCCTACAGTCGGTACCGACAGGTCCGAGGCGCCATGTGTCCCTCCCATCCCGGCGTCTTCTATCTTCCCGATTTCAGACACTGAACACCATACAAGCGGCTTCCAGCCGCGATCCCGGGTGTGAAGGCGCCACTCGGGATTGACCCTTTTATCGCAGCAAGT
The DNA here is from genome assembly GCA_013002925.1 of Gammaproteobacteria bacterium. Lineage (GTDB taxonomy): Bacteria > Pseudomonadota > Gammaproteobacteria > Steroidobacterales > SZUA-146 > SZUA-146. The sequence goes on from JABDLQ010000179.1 coordinate 8,702, forward strand.
CGCCGCTCCTGTGACGCGCTGTTGATGCCGCTCCTGCGAATTATAATCAGTCTTAAATGGTTCGCGATCAGCGTGGCGCCCTGATGATTCCTTCGGGTACGACCGACAGCGGATTACACCGCGCTTCACGATGCAGTTTTACAAACCTCTGCCCCAGGTTTATCGTAATGACGCCAACTAAATAACTTCACAGGAGATCACTATGAAAACCAAACTGATG
>JABDLQ010000146.1 GCA_013002925.1 Gammaproteobacteria bacterium
GGTCAGAACACCGGCTGACCAGGGTTGGTTTGAGATTTACCATGTGCAGCCTGATGTTTATGCCATCTATGAGCCGGGGCAATTTGAAGAGGTCATCTCCTACCTGATTGTCGGCTCACAACAAGCATTATTGTTTGATACGGGCCTGGGGATTGGCGATATTCATAAGGTGGTAACCGCGCTCACCTCGTTGCCTGTCATCGTATTAAATTCGCATTCTCATTATGACCACATTGGTGGAAATTATCAGTTCGATCAGATCCTGGGCACGCAATTACCTTACTCAAAAGCCAGGACAGCGGGGCTGGACCATGATGAGGTGCACGAATTTGTAGGGACGGGCTGGATCTGGAAGCCAACTCCCAAGAGTTTTGTCGCGAACCATTATGCGATTCGGCCATTCACTATCGCTGCCGCCGTCACCGACGGTGAGATCATTGATCTTGGCGGGCGACTGTTGGAAGTATTGCTGACGCCGGGACATGCGCCGGATGCCGTGTGTCTATTCGATGCCAGGAACGGCTTGCTGTTCATGGGGGATACGTTTTACCTGGCACCACTTTACACACATCTGCCGGGATCTGACTTCGCAAAATATCGCACGACCGTTCACCGGTTGGCCCAATTACAGCCACGGGTGAAGCATTTGTTGCCGGCACATAACGAGACTTTGGTCAGTGCTGACTACCTGCCACGATTGGCGCGGGCATTTGATGCGATTGCAAATGACTCTGCCACCTATATTCTCACCGACGGTGTACGTGAATACGGGTTTGACGACTTCAGCATTATGGTAAATCCAGTATCTTCGTTCAGTGTTGACTGATCAGCGCGACTCTTTGATGGAACTGCGGATCGAGCCCGTTACAGGGATTGAAACCACGCAATAAACAGGGCGTTCGATCGCGCGGATAATTGGCGGCCGGCGCGCTGAAATATGCAGACCCGCATCGCGGCTGGAAACCGTGGAGCCGGCACGGCCAATAACGGGGTAAGCAAGGCTCCTTGCCACTCCCTGGCCAATGGATGACCGGCAGGCTAGTTGGTGTGATAGGCACAACGCTAATGCTGCGAGGGCATCAAGCTGGCGATTACGCTCACATCAGCCCCACAGGTGTCGGTCTTTCTCGATGACTTGCGACGGGTTTCCTACAATCAATGGATCGGGGCCACGCACGACGTGGGTATTTTTGTCCGGATAATCCAGGTTCGACAGAAAGTGCTGCATGCAGTTCAAACGAGCCCGTTTTTTATCATCGGATTTAATGACAGTCCAGGGCGCATCGGCGGTGTCAGTATAAAAAAACATGGATTCCTTGGCCTGTGTGTATTCGACCCATTTACCCCGGGACTCCACATCGATCGGGCTCAGTTTCCATTGTTTCAGCGGATCGCCTTCGCGTGACAAAAAACGCCGTTGCTGCTCTTCCTTGGTCACTGAAAACCAATATTTGAACAGACGAATTCCTGAGCGAGTAATCATGCGCTCAAAGTCCGGGGCCTGGCGCATGAACTCAAGGTAATCCAGTGACGTGCAAAAACCCATAACCCGCTCGACCCCGGCCCGGTTGTACCAGGAGCGATCAAAAAACACCATTTCGCCGTCTGTCGGCAGATGTTTTATATACCGTTGAAAATACCACTGCCCCTGTTCCTTTTGAGTGGGTTTCTCCAGCGCGACCGCACGCGCCGCGCGCGGGTTAAGATGCTCCATGAAGCGTTTGATTGTGCCACCCTTACCAGCCGCATCACGGCCCTCAAACACTGTGACAATCCGTTGGCCCGTCATTTTCACCCAGTTCTGTACCTTCAGAAGCTCAACCTGCAATTCCTCTTTGTGTTTGTCATAGACGGCCCGCTTGATTTTCGTCTTGTAAGGGTAGGTGCCGTTTCGAAACAGATCCCTGATTTGTTCGGGGCTGTGCCGAATTTCGCTATACAAGTGGGACGCATTCTGAAGGGGTGCATCAGCGGTCTGTTGTTGTGAATCGGCCCCGGAAGTGTCAGGGGTGTCCTTTTTCAGTTGATCCATCTTTGTGTACCTTTAATATCGGGTGCGTGTTGTTACGCCGTTACCGGTCAGAACAGACATCGGCATCTGTCCGGCATCAGCATCTGGTAACATTTGATAAATATAATAGCCAATTATTGCATAATCAGCAGGTTGAACAGGATACGGGATTACCGCAATTCAGCGCGTCGCCGCGGCGGTGTCGTCGCTGCGCTGCGAATAACAACAGCTGATTGCGATAGTCTGCAAGTTGGCCAGACACCGGAGCTGGTTTAATGTTGCGATTGTGGTCGGGGCAGTGGTTGGAACACCGGGTCAACAGGGATGTGCGCATTGCGATAACTGCTCACAAACAAACCTGACATGTACCGCGCGCGTCACCACAGTGAGCGCAGAGCAGCTACAAATAGCATCCGTTGATCGCTGCTCATGCCGGTCGTTTTATTTTTTGCACACCGGCCCTGCCGAGCGCCTCATCAACTCGCGAATTTAAGTGAATAATATTGAATAAACTATTGTTTTGGTTAGCTTTACCGTTTCTCATTCCGCAGGCGCTGTGGGTGCGTCGGACCGCACCAAGGTTTGCCGGGGCGGATGGCCGTGCCGACGGAGCTGTTGGAGAAGGACCGCCTGTGATGCTGTATGCAGTAGGCGATTCGATCATTGCCGGAGTTGGCGCCACCGACATGTCGCGGGCATTGGTGGCACAGACCGCGGAGTTTCTGGCGGCTGGACTGGACGCCAGGGTGCAGTGG
>JABDLQ010000243.1 GCA_013002925.1 Gammaproteobacteria bacterium
GCGCAACCTTGACGCCGCTAAGACGGCCAAAAGAGTTTGGCGACAATCTCTATCTAAGCAAAGAGCAGGCTGAAAAGCTGGCAGCGGATGAGAAAGCTCGTCTGGCCGAGGCCAACGCTCAAAGTAATCCGGATCGCGAAGCCCCTCCTGCGGGTGGCGATGGCTCGCAAGGCGCGTCGGGTAATGTCGGGGGTTATAACGCCTTCTGGATCGATCGCGGTGATGATGCCATGACTGTGGATGGCAAATTCCGCACCTCGGTCATCGTGGAGCCCGCCAACGGTCAATTTCCACCGCTGACCAAAACCGGGCAGATGCGCATGGCCAAGCTCTTTGGCGGCCGCCGTCAGAACGAAGGCGTTGCCTGGTGGCTTGAGGAAGAAGGTCCCGGGCCCTACGACAACATGGAGCAGCGTAACAACGCTGAGCGTTGTCTGCTGAGTTTCAGCGGCGCCGTGCCATCGATTCCGAGCCTGTACAACAACTTCAAGCGGGTCGTACAAACCAAAGATCACATCATGATCATGATTGAAATGGTGCATGACGCCCGCGTCGTGCGGCTCAACAGTGAACACCCGGGTAAACACGTCAAGAAATGGCTCGGTGATTCCATCGGTTGGTGGGACGGCGATACGCTGGTCATCGATACCACCAACTTCAGTGAGAAGACTTTAGGGTTTTTGGGTGGCTCCGACGGCATGCACGTTGTCGAGCGACTGACGCCGATGGCAAATGGTGACTTGTTGTACCGCTTTACGGTGACCGACGACACTCAGTGGACCACTCCCTGGACTGGCGAATACGTCTGGCGGGCGAGCGGCGACAAAGTATATGAATACGCCTGTCATGAAGGTAATTACGCATTAGGCAACATCATGCGTGGTGCGCGTATCCTGGAAAACGATATCGAAGGTGCTAATCAGTCTGGCGGAGACTAACCGCGTAAGAGTAAGTTAATCCGAGGACAGCCACTCCAAGGCGTCCTCGGTCGACTCAAAAGTCTGCCAGGTCGTCGTCCAATCGTTGCGTAAACTGCGCACGCTTTCTACCACCCCCCGCAAAAACTGCTGCTGACCGACCACAAAAGCAAAGCGTCCCTGGGGTAACTCATCAGTCTTGATGATGTTCAGCAACTGCTCCACATCACTCAAACCAAACGCAACCTGCATCGAGGTTATCTGCCAGAGCGCTTTTACTTCACCCTGAAAGTCAGTGGCAAAACATTCGCGCACACTCTGTGCAATTTCCGGCATCTCAACTTTTTCACTCAACGTTGCGTGAAAAATCTGAGTTTCTGTATCAAAGTGACTGACGTACAAACCGGTTCCCTGTTTCCCTGGAATTAACTTCCCTGTTAAGTGGCTTTTTCCTTAATCTTCTAAAGTGTAGACGACATTTTTACCCTCTCTGGTCAAACTGGTTCTCACTTTAAGGAAGCCGACGAAGGCAACAAATAAGTCCGATCTAGTAGTGATTCGCAGCCCCACTTTAGGTAACGTTGGTACCTGGGAAGGGCGAGTGTTCGCCCACATAGCAAACTCAAATCCGAAAGCGAGTCTTAGGGGAATACATGAGATACGAAGCGCCTAAATCCATGAAGGAGGCGGTTGGCCTGATGGCCAAAGCCAAGGGCAATGCCCGCGTCCTTGCAGGTGGAACCGACCTATTAGTTCAGATGAAAAGCGGGATGGTTGAGCCCGACCTGATCGTCGATATCAAACACATTCCTGCAACCCAGGAAATCAGCAAAAACGGCAAAGGCTTCAAAGTTGGCGCCGCTGTTTCCGGAGCTCGGCTACGCGATCATGCCGGGTTGAACAAAGCCTGGCCTGGCGTTGTTGAAGCCACCAATCTGATCGGTTCAGATCAGGTCCAGGGCCGCTGCACCATGTCCGGCAATTTATGCAATGCATCGCCCGCGGCCGACAGCGTGCCCGCGCTTGTTGCAGCCAAAGCCAAAGCGATTGTGGTTGGCCCCAAAGGTAAGCGCACAGTTCCAGTAGAGAAAATTCCAACCGGCCCCGGCCAGACGTCGTTAAAGAAAGGCGAGATCATCGAAGCCATTACGCTGCCGGCAAGCTCGGCCAAGACAGGCGATGCTTACCTACGCTTCACCCCGCGCACCGAAATGGACATTGCTGTGTGCAGCGCCGGTATCTGTTTAACCATTGGCGCCCGCGGCGTGATCAAGCAAGCCCGCGTTGCCATCGGCGCAGTTGCACCTACAGTGGTATTGGCACCGAAAGCGGCACGCGCCATTGTCGGCACCAAGCTCGACGATGCGGCGCTCGAAAAGCTCGCCAAAGAAGTAGAAAAAGTGTGTGCGCCCATCGACGATAAGCGCGGCACCATAGAATTTAGAACTGAAGTAGCCGGCGTGTTAGCGAAACGCGCCGCCAAAATTGCGTATGCACGCGCGGGAGGAAAGTAATGTCTAGCGTACACGTATCCACCACTATCAACGGCGACGCTGTTGAATATGTTTGTCCAGTCGATGAAACCCTGCTTGATTCCTTACGCGATCGTGTTGGTCTAACCGGCGCGAAAGAAGGTTGCGGTACCGGCGACTGTGGCGCCTGTAGCGTCAGTCTTGACGGTCAGCTGGTTTGTTCCTGCCTGGTACTCGGCGTCGAAGCCGAAGGCCGCGAAGTTAACACCGTAGAAGGCATGGTCCAGGATGGCGAGCTGCATGTCCTGCAAAGCAAGTTCATTGAACACGCCGCCCTGCAGTGCGGCATCTGCACCCCCGGGTTTTTAGTCGCAGCTAACGCCTTGCTTGAGCGCAACCCTAACCCTACCGTTGAAGAAATTCGCTATGGCCTGGCCGGCAACCTCTGCCGCTGCACCGGTTATGACAAGATCGTTCGAGCGGTCATGGATGCAGGCAAAGAGATGCGCAAGAAGAACAAGTCCAAAGGTAAAAAGCGGTAACCGCAAAGGAGATTCACAGTGGCACACGATAACAGGTTCACAAATCAAGATTTCCAACTCGTCGGTACGCGTCCTGAGCGACCAGACGGGGTGGATAAAGTCACCGGTCGCGCAAGATACGGTGCTGATGCATCTGCTCCCGGCCAGTTAGTTGGGCTCATTCTGCGCTCACCTCACGCCCATGCGCAGATCAAGAAAATAGACACCTCCAAAGCTGAAAAGCTGGCTGGCGTAAAAGCGGTTCTCACCGCTGCTGACCTGCCGGATCTGACCGGCGGTGATCAGGGTATGTACGACACCCTGGAAAATTGTATGGCACGTGACCGTGCGCTGTACGACGGACACGCTGTCGCCGCCGTTGCTGCCATCGATGCGCAAACCGCCAAGAAAGCGTTAAAGCTGATCAAGGTCCAGTACAAGAAGCTGCCTCACGTCACCGACGTCGACGAAGCGATCAAGCCAGGAGCGCCGATCGTACAACCACGTATCAAGGACAAAGAGACCGGCAAGCCAACCAACATCAGCGCCATGATCCCAATGGGGTTCGGCGACCTTGATGCGGGTTTCGCTGAAGCCGACGTGATCGTCGAACGCAGCTACAAGACCGAGCAAACCCATCAGGGCTATATCGAACCCCATGCGTGTCTCGCCAGCATGGGTCCAGACGGCCAGGGTG
>JABDLQ010000248.1 GCA_013002925.1 Gammaproteobacteria bacterium
TCCGTTTTTCACCGGTTCCCCGCACCCTGACCGCGCATAAAACCATCATCAGCCATACAACTGCTCCATTGGAACGGACTTGCCATTGGCCTGAACGATCCGGCAATGCTTCATTTGCAGTTGTCGCGGTTCGTTGACACCACAGGAATGGGCAATAATATTGACTTCCTTGACCATGTTTTTATGAAACTGATACACGCGTGTAGCCTTGTTCGCAGGCACCAAACCACGCTGTAATTTTTTATTGTGCGTGGTGATTCCCGTTGGACAGCTGTTTTTATTACATTGCAGTGCCTGGATACAACCCAGCGCAAACATAAATCCACGCGCTGAACTGACAAAGTCGGCACCGGCGCACAGGGCCCAGGCGACTTCAGATGGGTTAATCAGCTTGCCACTGACGTTAACCCGAATGCGTTCCCGCAGGTCGTGCTTTTGCAGCACCTTTACAACCAGCGGCAAACTTTCCTTGATTTGCAGACCCACGTTATCCATCAAAGCCATTGGAGCCGCGCCAGTACCGCCATCACCCGAATCGATGGTGATAAAATCAGGCGCAGATTCCGGACCGCGCCGATTGATTTCCTGACACACATCATCCAGCCAGCCATAGGCGCCGATCACACTTTTAAACCCGACAGGTTTACCACTGATATCACGCACCCGATTGATAAAATCCAGCAGGTCCGACGCACTGTCGATATCCGGATGGCGGTTGGGGCTAATTGAATCCTGGCCTTTTGGGATGCCACGTATTCTGGCGATCTCTGCCGTGACCTTCGCACCGGGTAAAATCCCGCCCTTACCCGGTTTGGCACCCTGGCTGAGCTTGATTTCGACCATTTTTACTTGCTCATGCGCCGTAACCTCGCGCAATTTTTCTTCATCAAGCTTGCCGTCTTCGGTGCGTGCGCCGTACTTGGCGGTGCCCATTTGAAATACCACATCCGCACCTCCTTCAAGATGGTGCGGTGACAAACCGCCCTCGCCGGTATTAAGCCAGCAACCGGCTCGTTGCGCCCCGGCTGACAATGCCAGCACAGCGGGTTTGGATATCGCACCGTAGCTCATTGCAGACACATGAAAAAACGATGTTGGGGTGTAGGGGTTCTTTGTATATGGACCGATCACCAGCGGTTCGGGGGGCGTGATTTCTTCATCGAGCTTGGGATAGGCACAGTTTACAAAGACTGCGGTGCCCGGACGGCGCAAGTCCCTCGTGGATCCGAACGCCACCGTGCTATCAATGCCCTTTGACGCCCGATACACCCATGCACGCTCTGCCCGGTTAAAGGGAAGTTCCTCACGGTCCATCGCAAAAAAGTACTGCCGGAAAAACTCGCCCAGATGTTCAAAAAAATATCGAAAGCGGCCCACCACCGGAAAATTGCGGCGAATTGTGTGGCGCGTCTGGGTGACATCTATAATGTAGAGGACGATGATGACCAACACTCCCAGACCGATCGCTATCACGAACAGTGTGGCGAGCACTTCCATTACCTGACTCACAATACCCATTCTCACTCTCCGCACGGTGTTGGTTTAATTCACAATTGTAACCGTTTGCGACAACTTTTTTCTGCCAGCGCGCATGCACATGGCCACCGCATTGCACCGGGGCAGCAGTAGTGCCGCTGAGCGGTAAGGTGACTACTCAGCATCGGCTCCGGGTGGTCCGGTAGCATTGTGTCCCAGCCACAGGCTGGCCCGATGGTTGGTTCTGCTCGAAGCTTTCGTGGTGTGGCACAAAGGGTGGCCTGGCGATCGGCTGGCTTTGTGACTTGTTGGCCTGATCACAGGGTGGCCCGGAGGCTGATGGATCTGGCGACCGGATGATTGGTTGCCGTTGTGTCCTGCGGGTTGGCAGGATTGTTGACATGATGTACCGATAGTTTGGTGTACTGGCGGCAGGTTCGCCTTGCAGACTGGTCGCATAGCGAATCTACGCCTAAACGGCCTGTCGGCTTACAGGCTTGCTGGCTGGCTGGCTTATCGGCTTATCGGCTACGCAGCATCGCCCTGCGAGCGCTGATTTCAAACTGTGCAACCCAGTTACTGAATACCTGGTGGCTCAGGCTCTCCATGCGCGGCAGGAATTCGGGAATCTGATGCCGGATCGCCATCGGATCGATGTAATCGGACACGGTTGCCAGTTCCGCCACGTTCTGAGGTACCGTCAACCAGCGTTCGATCAATGGCTCGTCAACCTCCATGTGAAATTGCAAACCGTAAGCCTGGCCCATCCACGCAAAGGCCTGGGTATCACACAATTCGGAACTGGCCAGCCGCTTGGCTCCAGCCGGCAACTCGAACTGGTCGCCATGCCACTGGAACAGGGTTTCGCTGGCATCGCAGGCGCCAAGCAGCGGATCCATACGCGCCTGCGGACTCATCTCCACCGGGTACCAGCCAATCTCCTTGCGTTCTGCCGGATACACGCTCGCACCCAGAGCACGTGCCAGCAACTGGGCGCCCAGGCAAATACCCAGCACTTGCATACCCCGATCCAGTGCCTCCTGGATCAGTTTGATTTCTCTTGGCAGATTTGGAAATTCGTCGCTTTGGTGCACGTTCATCGGGCCGCCCAGAATGATCAGACCGACATAGCCATCGAGCGACGGCTGCGCGTCCGGGTCGCGCCCAAAGTTAACATAACGGATGCGAAACCCAGCGTTTTTTAGTAATGGATTCAACGTCCCGAGCGGTTCGAACGGGACATGCTGAAAGACCAGTATTTTTCGTTTACGCATGAATCGTTGAGCTCCGCATGACCAAATGACTGCAATTAAATGAACGCCGGGTTCGGTGTTTGTAGCAACTTCGGTCTTGTCCGGCAAGTAAATGCTGACGGTGACCTGGTGCCTTTTGCAAAATAAAACTTCATTAGTCAGTTTACATAGCGATTCTGTCGATATTCTTTTGTATACACTGACGCCGGTGAGTAGAACTGCTGCGCCTTGTACCTATGAGCTTTTTACCGCAGGCCCGGGTCTGTTTGTCGACTGGGGACATGGAAGGCAACAAATTAACTGAAGACATATATCGGAGCCTGACGGATTGTCCGGATGCCAATTGCACGTTTTCCCGAACGGTTGCTCCCGTGCCGGTTCCTGCGGCCGTCTGGTTCCTGGGGTGTACCCTGCTGGGTCTGGCTGGAGTTGCACGACGAAACTGAGTTGCACAGCGTCAAACACTCAAAAAACCCGCTATAAGGCGGGTTTTCTGTTATTAAAAAGCGGTGTGCAAGAATTTGCACAGCCTGCTAGTCAGGGGTCAGCAATTGACAATAAACCTGATTGCAACCGTCCAGGCGCCCGATATCTCCCGGTTCGGAGTGTCGAAGTGGTGCCGGAGAGAGGAATTGAACCCCCAACCTTCG
>JABDLQ010000155.1 GCA_013002925.1 Gammaproteobacteria bacterium
CCTTTGGGGTGCTGATCCCAGCTGCTGGCCGGCGCTTTGGGGTCGCCATAAAACGGCCCGTTATAGACACGGTTTGGCTCAAAAAACACGACAGGGTCATCATCCTCGATGCTTGCAATCAGCAGGCCCTTGGCGTCGTGCGGGTTTGACGGCATGACGACTTTGATGCCACACACATGGGTAAAAATTCCTTCGGGGCTTTGCGAGTGAGTCTGGCCGCCCCGGATGCCGCCCCCGCAGGGGGTACGCATTGTTACCGGAGACCAGAAATCGCCGGCGCTGCGGTAGCGCAGTCTTGCCAGTTCACTGACGACCTGGTCAAAGGCCGGGTAGATATAATCGGCAAACTGGATTTCTGCTACCGGGCGCAATCCATTGACGCCCATGCCAATGGCTGTGGCGACAATGCCGGCTTCGGAAATCGGTGTGTCAAACACCCGTTGTTCACCAAATTTTTTCTGCAATCCGGAGGTGCAATTAAATACACCGCCGAAGTAGCCAACATCCTGCCCCATGACAATGACGCCAGGATCGCGGTCCAGCATCACGTCCATCGCTGAATTGATTGCCTGGACCATGTTCATTTTTGCCATGCCTGCCGTCCCTTATTGATTCTTGAGCTGTCGTTTGAGTTTTTCACGCTGCGCCACAAGTGGCGGCGGGATATCTTTGTAAACGTCATCGAACATGGAGTCCACGGCAAAGTGACTGCCTTCTTCAGTGGTGCCGTAGGAAATCGCCTCTTTCCAGCGCTCCGTCATCTCGGTGGCATATTGCTCGAGTGCTTGCTGATGCTGATCTTCAGACCAGACACCCAGGCCAATCAAATGATTCTTAAGGCGCTCGATCGGGTCTCCCAGCGGCCAGAAGTCGTACTCGTTTTTGGCCCGGTACCGTGCCGGATCGTCGCTGGTTGAGTGCGCACCGGCGCGATAGGTCACATGTTCGATCAAGGTCGGTCCGCCGCCACTGCGCGCGCGTTCCGCAGCCCACCGGGTTACGGCATAAACTGCCAGAAAATCGTTACCATCGACACGAATGCCCGGAATGTTGTAGCCGGGCCCACGTGCTGCGAATGATTTTTCTGCACCACCGGCAATGCCCTGAAAGGTCGAAATCGCCCACTGGTTGTTCACAACATTAATGATGACTGGCGCCTGGTAAACCGTCGCGAACGTCAAGGCGTTGTGATAGTCCGATTCCGCCGTGCTTCCTTCACCACTCCAGGTGCAGGCCAGATGATCTTCTCCTTTTATAGCGGCCGCCATTGCCCAGCCAACTGCCTGCGGAACCTGGGTCGTCAGGTTTCCGGAAATGGTAAATATATTTTTTTCTTTCCAATGGTACATGATGGGTAGCTGGCGGCCGCGGCACATGTCCCTGGCATTGGACAGGCACTGGCACATCAGATCGACTACCGGGCGACCCCGGGCAAAATAGAGACCCTGGTTACGATAGGTCGGGAACAACATGTCGCCATCGCGCAACGCCATGCCTTGTGCAACCGACACCGCTTCTTCGCCGCGGGACTGCACGTAAAACGAGATTTTGCCCTGTCGTTGCACTTTCAGCATGCGGTCGTCATAAGCCCGCGTCCGCATCATATGAACCAGTCCCTGCAACAACTGCTCGGGTGCCAGTGCCGGGTTCCAGGTGCCCCTTGGCATGTGGTCATTGTCGAGCACGCGAACGAGTTCGACGCTCAGGTGTTCAATATCATCAACCGCCGCATCGATCGGTGGTCGGTCGATTGCACCTGCGTCGCTCAGTTTCAGATAGCTAAAATCAGGTGCCTCGCCAGGCCTGGCTGGCGGGTGGGGTACACGCAATCTCGGTTTGGTGCTCAACAGCGTTCTCCTGAATCTCTATGGGTATTGGCGCAGTATGACCCGGCTGTAACCGCTGTCAGATGGCCAGGTTCATGAACCCAAGGGGTGTTAGTCGCAGACCGGATCGGTCTTCATTTGCGCCGTATTATAAAGGAAACAACGCATCGTTGCCGTTGAATTGTCGTGTCCTGGAAAGACACACCGCAATGCTGCAGCGCAGTATCATGTCTTGTTGCGAAACAGATAGTACATCACGAATCCTGCGACAATGATTCCCGCGCCCGCCAGTGCTTCGACGGGGCGGTTCAACACGATATGCACAATAATCCACCCGGTCAGGCACAGAAACAACACCGCAGGTAACGGCCACGCCCAGACTCTGAATGTTTCCGTGCTGCCCGCTTCCCGCCGGCGCAAAACAAACAGACCGACCACGGTTGCAAAAGTATTGAGAGCCAGGATGAAACCGCTGAAGACCAGGATGCTCTCAAATGTCGCCGTGAGAATCAGCAGCAGTGCAATGGCTGCCTGCGTGTAGACAGCCAGATAGGGAATGTTGTCCTCATTGGTGCGGGACAGCCAGCGGAAAGCCCTGAAATCCTGGCCAATGGTTTGCAGCACCCGCGGGGCGGCGAGAATCATGGCACTCACTGTAGAAATCAGCAGCAACGACATAAAAGCGCTGATCACACGTGCCACGGAATCTCCGAATGCATAGGCGGCGGCGATATACACGATTTCTATCTGGCCCCGCAGAGCATCCGCGGGGGCCACCCATAAGAAGGTGAAATTAAGCAACACGTAAAGCGCCGTCACGATGGCACAGCCGGTGAGCAAAACCCATGGGAGGCTACGCTGCGGGTTTTCCAGCTCATCCGAAAAATAGGTCGCGGCATTCCAGCCGGAGTAGGAATAGCTGACATAGATCAAAGAGACCGCGAAAGCGCTGCCGGTCATTTCAGCTGCATCGCTGATCTTTGGTACAAACCGGATTGCGGTCTGGCCATCTGCCAGGAAAAGCGCCAACACACTAAAACCCACGATCATCGAGATTTTCAGGACGGTGAAAACAAACTGAGTACTGCCGCTGCGTCGATGGTTGCTGGCATGCGCAAGGGAGAGGATCACCACCAGCGCAATGGCCGCTGTGACAGATGAAATCGCCGGCACCACCAGGTGCAGATACTTACCAAAAGTGATGGCCACCAAAGCGGTGGGGGCCGCAAAACCGATCGTTGCTGAAATCCAGCCGGAAACAAATCCCAGCGCTGGATGGATGGTCTGTGTCAGAAAATTGTATTCGCCCCCTGAACGCGGCAGGCGCGCGCCGAGTTCGGCGTAACACATGGCGCCGCAAAAGGCGGCGGCACCTCCGACGACCCAGAGCATCAGCAGCACAAAGCCGGAACTGGTGTCCGCCAGTTGAAAACCCAGGGATGTGAAGACACCCGTGCCAATCATGTTGGCAATGATGACTGCCAGGGCAACGCGCGGAGTGAAATGATGGGCCGTCATAAAACCGCTACTGGATTATTCACTGCCACTGGATACCAACCATTTGCATCCATCTGTGCAGATCCATCCGGACCGATTCATCTGGACGATTCATCTGGAAGGGCACAAAGCGAATCGCCACACCGGGTGTGGGGATACTGCTGGTTTTGTCTGCCAGGATTGCCCCTGACACGGGGGCACCGAGCTGAGTGCTGGTGATTCTGACTCATCCGTCGATACATCCATTTGGACCATATTCATCCGGGCACATTCATTTGCATAGGCACACAGCGAATCATATGACGGGATATGGGGGTACATCTGATTCTGTGTACCGCGTTTGCCGCTGGCACGGTGGCGTTCCGGCATCGACCCGGGCGCTGGCAGCTGTGTCCCACAGATTGCCGTGCGGCCCATGTTTTAACCAGGGGCCCTGGCTCAAGACATTGATTCGTTCCCGCATTGGCGCTCGTATCCGCTTCGGTATTCACGGTTTATATCACGTGAATTGAATAATTTGTTAGACTCGCAACTTTCATTAACTCACAAAAAGGGTACGCAATGACCATCAGCACCGGAGACAAAATACCATCGGTTACGCTCAGACATATGACGCCTGACGGACCAGCAGAGATTGCTACGCAAGACATATTTACCGGCAAAAAAGTGGTGTTGTTTGCCGTTCCCGGCGCGTTTACGCCCGGGTGCTCCATGAGTCATCTGCCCGGTTTTGTCGATCATGTTGACCAGATAAAGGCTAAAGGGGTCGATACCGTAGCCTGTATTGCGGTCAATGACGCTTTTGTGATGCATGCCTGGGGCGAAGCGCACAAAGCCGAAGGGATACAGATGCTGGCGGATCCGGACGGTGAATTCGCAAGGGCCGTTGGGTTGGCCGTGGATTTGAGTCAGTTTGGACTGGGTATGCGCTCCGCGCGTTACGCGCTGGTGGTCGACGACGGCGTAGTGACAAGCGCACATATCGAACCGGAAGGTGGCATCACAGTGTCGGCTGCATCAGCGGTCCTCGAACATCTTTAAGCGCTAATTCCAGACAGGACAAAAGGGGCAAAGCCCGCTCCGTGGGGCGGGCCTTGCCAAGTTCGGGTTTAGTTGTTTGCCACTCTGGTGATGGCAATTTTTGCGACAGGGTTGCGCCAGTCGTAATCGGCCGGATCGAGATCCCCCCCGCCATGGATGCCCGGGCTTACTTTGATGAAGCCCTCTCCCCCGGCATCCGGTGAATCACCAGCCCCGTTGCATTGTGGGCCCGGAATGTTCACGCACAACTCATCATTGGGTTCACTCCCCGCATCGTAGCCAAGCGCCGTGTATTCGAGCGTCTGCCAGCGACGTTTTGGCACGGCCACCGTGTTCAACCCGATAAAAGAGTCATTGGTAGGCAACAGCATTGCCACCACGCTGACCCGGTTGAACTTGCGCGGCGCACTCAGAATCAGCGTGACAGATTCCCCCGGAAGCAGTGGCCCCCCGGCGGTTTCGTAGTCACCGATGACATCGGGAAGGCCCGAGAGCAGGTCGGTAAATGGCATGGTTGCGCCACCCTCGGCAAGACTGGCAAGTTCGGGACTGGCCTGGGTGCCGGTTTCAAACAGACTGACTTCAGGTTTGTGTGCAACTGCCAGCGCTGGTGTAAAAATCGTGGCACTGATGTTGGTGATTGTGACTTCATAGGTCCTGGTGCTGCCGTGGCGGCTGGAATCTGTCGCGTTTTTGCTTTCGGCAAGTGCGATACCGGGTGAGGCAACAAACAGCGCCAGTAGCGCTGAAAATAACGTGTGTTTCAATGTCATGATGTAGATCTCCTGTTAAAAAAGGGGTAAGAGTGCGTCACACCCTGCGCCATGCACCGCGCACGTACGCCTTGTCTGGCACGTGTGGCACGCAGCAGTACGTGGATTGTCACGTCCCGCTACGCAGGGCAAAAAACCTTCCAATGCCGGGGTGCACCAGGCTGGCGACGAGCTCCCTGTGGTGGCGCTCCGCAGTTTTCGATCATGGGATTCCATGGCATCGATGAGAACAAATGTTCGCTGTCCATGACCACAACCTGCGTATTGAGCAATCGCTAACCTGACCGCTACTGCGGCAAGAATATTTCCACGGAGTTGCAAAAGATCTGATTTGAGACCTTTTTTCGCTGACATGAGTTGGCGTGCAGGATGGCGTTGTATCGGTTTCGCGTCGTGATTGTTGAAATACCCGTCACAAAGGGCCGGATGAGAACAGTCACTGCAGCGGCAGTTCTGCTGTCTGTCAGCCGGGAGTCGGGCCGGAGTGGCCTGCCGGCTGACTGCCGGAATCATCTGTGATTCGGGCGTCACGCAAGGGCGTGCGCGGTATGCGGTGCGCCACAACCGTCAAAGATCGGCTCGATTCGACAATTCGGATTGCACTTGGCTCCAGCGAATTGCACAATAAAGAGATGTCCCGAACGAATCCCGGGCCTCAATCAACAGGGCGTCACGTGCAGGATGCATAAGAATCGCTCGGTCAATTTTACAGGTGAGCAATGTCAACGCGTATTCCGAATCTTTCACGAGCACCATTGCTCACTATGCTGATACCACTGGCGATTACTGCGGGCTGGAGTGTGCCAGTCACCGGGCAGGAGACAGTGACTTTGGAAGAAGTCATGGTGACCGCACGGAAGCGTGAGGAGAGTCTGCAGGATGTGCCCATTTCCATTAATGCGGTGGGCGCGGCCAAACTTGAGGAGGCGGGCATAAAAAAGCTCGAGGATTTGCAGGCACTGGTCCCCAACTTTCAGCTGACCGAAACCGGCATCAGCACACAGATGTATATCCGCGGTATTGGCACCAGCAATAATCAGGGCTTTGAACAATCTGTCGGACAGTACATCGACGGCATTTACTATGGGCGCCAGCAACTCATTCGGGCGCCGATGTTTGATCTTGAACGGGTGGAAGTTTTGCGGGGCCCGCAGGGTATTTTGTTTGGCAAGAACTCGATTGCCGGTGCGCTCAATCTGACCACTGCAAAACCTACTGACGAACGCATGGGCAAGGTCGCTGTCACGCTGAACCCGGCTTTTGGTGGCCACGAGACGCGGTTTGTTTTTTCGCAGGGCATTACCGATACGCTGGCGGGGCGCATTGCTATGCGCTTTTTTGAGGAGGACGGCTACGTTAGAAATTCACTGCGCAATGACGATGAAGTTAATCGTCGCGAGCAAACCGTGCGTGGCTCGCTGCGCTGGTACCCGACAGACGCGATGGAGTGGAATCTCAAGGCAGAGTGGAGTGAGTTCAATCAAACCGGACGGCAAATCGAGACGATTCAGGACGATCCTGCATTGAGTGGCACTTTTATAAATAGAAACTATGCCCAGATTCTCGGTTTTGCGACTGCGCCAGGCGGTATCACTGAAATACGAACTGACTATACCCGCCAGGCAGATGCGCTTGAAAAAAGCGACAACGTGTTAAGAAATTTTACTTTGACCGGAGTCTACAACTTTAATAGTGGCCACGTGCTGACATCCACGACCGCCTATGTTGAGTATGCCTTTGACGAAATATGCGACTGCGATTTTGTTGGCGCGTCGGTATTTGATTTGCCAATGAGCGAGGGTTATGAGCAAATCAGCCAGGAGCTGCGTATTGCCTCACCTGGCGGCGAATTTTTCGACTGGCAGGGGGGGCTGTTTTTTCAGAACAACGATGTTGTGTTTGAAGACATGCTGCGTGTGGTCAATACCAGTCTCCTGCCGCTGCCGGCGGCGCCGGCGCCGCCGCCAAACGGGTTTGGCTTGCCTCTGCAGGAACTCGCGAATCAGGGTGCAGCACGTGTCTATGAGTCTGATTCGGAGCTATATGCGGCGTTTTTGGAAGGCACCTTCACCTTCACAGATTCATTACGCGTCACAATTGGCGGACGGTACACCAAGGAAGATAAATCCGGATCACGAGTCGGCAATGTCATACAGCTGGATCCGGCGACCAATGAACGGATGGGGATATCCGCGAATGCTGGCGCGGCATTTCTGTTTACGCTCTTGTTTGGTTTTGATAACGAACAAAATACTGGCCACAACCTGAGTGGTGCGCGCTCGGAAAGCTCGTTCACCCCGTCAGTGAGCGTACAACTGGACCTGAACGACGACTGGATGGCTTATGCGACCGCCAGCACCGGTTTCAAATCGGGTGGCTACGACGCGCGCGGCAATAATATCAACAGTTTTGAGTTTGAGCAGGAAGATGCAAGGGCCGTGGAGCTGGGCGCCAAGGGGAAATTTCTTGACGGCCGGCTGGAGGCTAATGTTGCGGTATATCACACCGACTATGATGACTTACAGGTCAGTCAGTTTGACGGTCAAATCGGATTCAATGTGGGCAACGCCGGCAAAGTGCGTGCCCGCGGTGTCGAAATGGACGGGCGGTGGGCGATCAGCGAAGGGCTGACGTCTACCTTCTCAGTTGCTTATCTTGATCATGAATACACCGACTTTAAAAACGGCAATTGCTACAATCGTCAGGTACCGAACGGCATAGTGGTAGACGGCATTCAGCTTTGCGATTATACCGGCCTGTCGGGTCAATATACCCCGGAAATTACCGGCAGCACCTCGCTCGATTACTACAAACAGTTGCGCGGCAATTTCGATTTGCGCGTCACCGGTGATGTCTCGTGGTCGGGTCGTCAAAACGTGCATGTAAATCTGGACCCGCAGTACGTTATTAAATCCTATGCCAAATATAATATGCGGGTGGCTCTGGAAAGTGATAACTGGACTCTGGCGCTGTCCGGACTCAACCTGACCGATGAGACGATATTGACTTACGTAGGTAATCATCCCTTGTCCGGCAGTACCTTTGGAACGAATACTTTCTATGGTTTTGTCGCGCCGCCCAGAACGTTTACGGTTTCTGCAACCTACGAGTTTTAATGTAACAAATCTAATCAGCTGCAACTGCTGCGCTGGTTTGAAGGCCTGATCAGTGCAACCGCTGTATGCAGCTACGCGGCGCATATTTTGCTGGACGGCATTTGCTTTGATTTTGCGAGCGTAACGGAGATCTAAAATGATTTACGGTCAAATGATGGATGTCCCTCTGACACTGACGTCACTGCTTGAGTATGCCGAAAAAATCTATCCTGACGTCGAAGTCGTATCCGTTACATCGGATCAGCCGCGACACCGCACGACTTACGGCAAATGTTTCTCACGTGCTCGCAAGCTTGCCAATGCGCTGACCAAACTTGGCATACAGTCCGGCGATCGCATTGGCACCATGGCATGGAATGATCACCGGCATTTTGAAGCCTACTATGCAATACCGTGCATGGGTGCCATTTGTCACACGATTAACCCGCGATTGTTTGCCGAACAACTGATACATGTGGTCAATCACGCCGAGGATCGCTGGCTGATGATTGATCCTTTGTTCGTGCCATTATTCGAAAAACTTGCGGGCAGCCTGGGCGATGTACAGGGCTATATCGTCCTCACCGATGTTGCACATATGCCCGAGACAGCGCTGAAAAATGTTCATTGTTATGAAGAACTGCTCAATAATGAAACAGATGAATTCAAGTGGCCGACGCTCGATGAACGCGCGGCCAGTTCGCTGTGTTACACCTCCGGTACGACCGGCGACCCAAAGGGTGTGATCTATAGCCATCGGTCAAATGTGTTGCACACGCTCACCGC
>JABDLQ010000264.1 GCA_013002925.1 Gammaproteobacteria bacterium
CCGCAAACTGCCATCCGCACAGATCAGGTCGGCTCGTCCGGTTCGTTCGGCGCCATTCCATTATTCTCCGGCACTTTGCTGATCGCATTTATTGCCATGATGGTTGCGGTTCCCATCGGTCTGATGACGGCGATATATTTATCCGAATATGCACCGAGCCGATTCAGAGGGTTTGCAAAGCCTGCGCTGGAGGTTCTCGCCGGAATTCCTACCGTCGTTTACGGTTTTTTTGCGGTTACAACCGTGGGTCCGCTTATCAGCAACACCGGCGCGGCCATTGGGCTGGATATCAGTCAGGGTGCTGCTCTGGGTGTTGGCCTGGTCATGGGCATTATGATCATACCTTTTGTGTCCTCGCTGTCTGATGATGTCATTAATGCGGTGCCACAATCGTTACGCGATGGCAGTTATGCACTCGGTGCGACGCAGTCAGAGACCATCAAGAAAGTCATCTTGCCAGCTGCTCTTCCGGGAATCGTCGGCGGGGTACTACTGGCAGTTTCCCGTGCTATTGGCGAGACTATGATTGTTGTGATGGCTGCCGGTCTGTCCGCCAATCTGACCGCCAACCCTTTGGAGCCCGTCACCACTGTGACCGCACAAATCGTAAACCTGCTGGTGGGCGATCAGGAGTTTGACAGTCCAAAAACACTGGCTGCTTTTGCGTTGGGAATGATGCTGTTTCTGGTGACCCTGTGCCTGAACATCGTGGCCCTGCGGGTAGTCCGTCGATACCGTGAGGAATACAGCTGATGCGCAAGAACACCTCCATGAACAGCAGCACTCTCGATACCGTTCGCAGTAATTTACGCAAACGGTATTCCCGCGAACGTCGCTTCAGGTTGCTCGGTATTTTGTCCGTTCTGATCGGTCTGGGGTTCCTCCTGTTCTTCTTCTCCAGCATTATCTCGCGTGGATACACTGCATTTGTTCAGACCGAACTACTGTTGAACGTGCATTTCGATCAGCAAATCATCGACCCCAAGAGTACCGGCGACACACAAATACTGGGCCGGGCCAACTATCGTACCCTGATTCGACAGGCGTTAATGGATGAGCTTGGCGAAGTCAGCGGTCGCAAAGCACGCAAGGAAATCCTGGGCCTTGCCAGCGGCAGCGCCGCCTATCTGTTGCGGGACATGATCGTAAACAATCCGCGCCTGGTTGGTACGACCAAAGCTGTGTGGGTACTTGCCGACGACGAAGTCGACATGTATTTGAAGTCCCGAAAAAAACCGGGGGCATACGCCGGCCGGCTGAGCACCGATCAAAAAGCCTGGGCGGAAACCCTGCGCGCCAACGGCATGCTGAAGAAAAAATTCAACAAGGGTTTTTTCAGCAATGGGGATTCCCGTAACCCTGAGGTTGCTGGTGTTCTGGGCGCAGCACTGGGTTCTTTTTACATGTTGCTCGTTACGGTTTTGATTGCTTTTCCAGTGGGCGTAGCAGCGTCGATCTATCTGGAGGAATTTGCCCCCAACAATCGTTGGACGGACCTGATTGAGGTCAATATCAATAATCTCGCCGCGATACCCTCAATTGTGTTTGGGCTGCTGGGACTTGCCGTGTTTATCAATTTTTTCGGTCTGCCGCGCTCAGCGCCGCTGGTGGGTGGGCTTGTGCTAAGCCTCATGACCCTGCCGGTCGTGATTATCGCCGGTCGGGCGGCGATAAAGTCGGTCCCCCCCTCCGTCCGCGAGGCCGCGCTCGGGCTTGGCGCCTCTCACACTCAAACGGTGTTTCATCATGTTCTGCCACTGGCCATGCCAGGGATGCTCACTGGCACGATTATCGGTATGGCACGTGCATTGGGTGAATCGGCTCCACTACTGATGATTGGGATGGTGGCCTTTATTGTGGACAAACCCGAAGGTCCCCTGGATGCAGCCACGGCATTGCCGGTGCAGATTTTTTTGTGGTTTGATATTCCGGAGCGGGCATTTATTGAACGCACTTCCGGTGCCATCATCGTTTTGCTACTGTTCCTGCTCGCAATGAATGCCACCGCCGTGTGGTTGCGCCGCAAATTCGAACGACGCTGGTAGGACGACGCCCAATGCAAAAAAACATGAAAACAGAGCCCTATCAGACGATCGGCGATCACACTGCAGCGGATCCGGTGATGACAACAAAGAATGTCGACGTGTACTACGGCGACAATCAGGCCATAGACTGCGTTTCCCTCGATATTGGTCGCAATGAAGTCGTCGCCCTGATTGGACCTTCAGGTTGCGGAAAATCAACCTACTTGCGATGCCTGAATCGAATGAACGATACGATCGAAATTGCCAGGGTGACAGGGGATATTCGTCTGTATGGTGAAGATATCTACGCCAAATCAATGGATCCGGTACTGTTGCGAGCCCGTGTCGGCATGGTGTTTCAAAAACCCAACCCCTTTCCCAAGTCCATTTACGAAAATGTAGCCTACGGCCCCCGCATTCATGGCTTGGCCACTGATCGTGCCGAACTCGACGAGATCGTCTTTAACAGTTTGCGCAAAGCCGGGCTGTATGACGAAGTCAAAGATCGTCTGGATGAACCCGGCACCAGTTTATCTGGCGGGCAACAACAGCGTTTATGTATTGCGCGGACCATAGCCGTCGACCCGGAAGTAATCCTGATGGATGAACCTTGTTCGGCACTTGACCCGATTGC
>JABDLQ010000290.1 GCA_013002925.1 Gammaproteobacteria bacterium
ATATCCCGCGGCACGATCCGGAAAAGTCACCGGTAGCCGAGCGTGTTCATCATTTTCGCGAAATCTATGGTCATTATGATCAACGCAACGCCGGAGAACAGGCCGGCCGCTGCATTTCCTGTGGCGTGCCTTTTTGTCAATGGCAATGCCCGGTGCATAACCACATCCCGGCCTGGCTGGATCTGATCGCGGAAGGCAAGCTGTTTGCTGCGGCCGAGCTATCTCATCAAACCAACTCCCTGCCTGAAATCTGCGGCCGGATTTGCCCACAGGACCGCCTGTGCGAGGGCGCCTGTACGCTCAACGATGGGCTGGGTGCCGTCAGCATTGGCAGCGTTGAAAAATACATTACCGATGAAGCACTGCGCCAGGGTTGGCGCCCGGATATGTCCGGTGTGCGGCCCACCGAGCATCGTGTTGCCATTATTGGCGCCGGACCTGCTGGTCTGGCCGCAGCCGACATCCTCGCGCGCAATGGCGTGACACCGGTGGTGTATGACAAATACCCGCTGATCGGGGGACTACTCACTTTTGGTATTCCACCGTTCAAACTGGAAAAACATATTGTAGATACACGCCGGCAGATTCTTGCCGACATGGGTGTGGAATTCAGACTTGGCGTGGAGATTGGCAAGGATAAAAGTTTCCAGTCAATACTGGATGAATATGACGCTGTCTTTCTGGGCATGGGGGCGTATACCGCAGTCACCGGTGGGTTCCCGGGCGAGAATCTGGCGGGTGTTCATCAGTCCTTACCATTTCTGATCGGCAATATTCACCGTGAGTTGCTGCTGTCAGGCGCCGCCGAAAAATTTATCGATATGCGCGGCAAGCGCGTGGTGGTTCTGGGCGGCGGTGACACAGCGATGGACTGCAATCGCACATCCATTCGTCATGGGGCGAGTTCCGTCGTGTGCACTTATCGACGCGACGAGGCAAGCCTGCAGGGCTCGCGCCGTGATTACCTGGCAAGCCGGGAAGAGGGTGTCGAATTTTTATTCAACACACAGCCCATCGAAATTATCGGCACCGATAAAGTCGAAGGCGTGAAGCTCATGGATACACGGCTGGGACCAAAGGATTCACGCGGCCGCCAGGTAACCGAGAATATTCCTGGCAGCGAACGCACCGTGCCGGCAGACGCCGTAGTGATTGCATTTGGTTTTCGACCCAGTCCGGCGGACTGGTTTACCGAACACAACATCGAGTTACACGACAATCGACTCGTAAAAGTGTCC
The DNA here is from genome assembly GCA_013002925.1 of Gammaproteobacteria bacterium. Lineage (GTDB taxonomy): Bacteria > Pseudomonadota > Gammaproteobacteria > Steroidobacterales > SZUA-146 > SZUA-146. Next base: position 1,239 of record JABDLQ010000290.1, read on the forward strand.
CGACATCCGCAGCGTCCGTTTCAAACCGCGAACGAAAAAGTGTTTGCCGGTGGTGACATGGTGCGGGGTGCGGACCTGGTGGTCACTGCTGTGTTTGAAGGCCGCGAAGCCGCGCGCGGTATACTCCACTTTCTCGGTGTGAATTAAACCGACTATCCTGCCCGTACCAGCTGATACACCGTGCCGGATGGTGTAGGAGTACCGTCGTTCAGTGCTGCCTGTTTGTGCCACCTGTCGTGTGCGCCGTTTTTATTGCCGGTCAGCGCCACCTGGCAGTGAAGAAACCGAATTAATTCAGCCAAACCCCTTTATCGCATATACTGATCCTGTTGCGCACCGGCACATATCAGGGCTTTTTTATCCCTGCAGGCCAAACGAAAGATTTTGGGAACCATGCTACTAATGACTGATTCAAGAGGTGATAAACAATGACCTTCTTGCCGGCGCCGGTACTGGGTGTTATTTCGATGGCCTTGTTCATCCTGAATCTGACGCTCTGGATCATTCCGTTTTACATCATTGCCATCATCAAGTTGCTGGTGCCTGTGCCAGCCATTCGGCGCCTGTGTACGCGCGGGCTGGAGATAATCGGTGAGACCTGGACCAGCTGCAACAAATTTATGGTCAAAATACTACAGATAGACTGGGATGTTCGCGGCGCCGATGATCTCAAATATAACGACTGGTATCTGATCAGTAGCAACCACCAAAGCTGGAACGATGTTTTTATGCTGCAAACTGCGCTCTCAAAGCGTGTGCCTTTTCCGCGTTTCTTTCTAAAACAACAGCTCATCTGGGTACCGCTGCTGGGTCTTGCCTGGTGGGCGCTCGAGATGCCATTCATGAAACGGCACTCACGAGCCGAGATTGAAAAAAATCCGGCCCTGCGCATGGAAGACCTGGAAACCACGCGCAAAGCCTGTGCCGTTCTGCGCGAGCATCCCAGTGCGGTCATCAACTTTCTTGAAGGCACGCGCTTTACCCCGGAAAAACAAGCCGCACAAAATTCGCCATTTAAACATTTGCTCAAACCCAAAGCGGGTGGGCTGGCTTTTGTGCTGGCATCCCTGGGAGACAAAATGCGCAACTACCTGGATATTACAATTGCCTATCCCGCTGATTTCAGTTTTTGGGATTTTATGTGCGGGCGGATGCGCAAAGTGATCATTAAAGTTAACCAGCGAATCCTGCCAGACTGGATCTTTGCCGGTGATTATCTGAACGATGAGAAGTTCCGCAAGCGCTTTCAGGTTTGGGTCAATGAACTGTGGGTCAACAAGGACGCCGAACTGGCAGGGTTGCTAAAAGAGATGAACGTCGCCTAGGTGACTAAGCCTGATTTTCCAGCTGGGCCAGCGACTGCTGCAACCGCGCGGTAATTTCGGGCAGCCACTCATGGTGCTCAGGCTTCATTACGCATGCCCGCAGACATTCAACGTGGTCCTGATCCCAATCCTGGATACCCTGCAAAGAGACGCACATTGCGCGTGGCACGGTGGCGACGGCCAGATGCAAATCCAGCGCTGCAGCAATCTCAAACAATTGCCGGCTGCGTCGTGACGTCGCACTCGCGGACTGCGCGGTTGCCGCCCATAAAACGATGTCCAGTTGCGGACCAAACAAAGGGGTGAAATCGGCACTGTTATGAAGCCATTGATAAAACTGCATGGCCGTCTGCCGACACTGCTGCAATTGCTGTGCAAACTCAGAGTGCCTGTGCGGCGGTAACATCTGCATGGTTGCCCACAGGGCGACCGCGGCTGCGCCCGGGCGGGAACACTCCAGCGAAATTTCACCCAGATGAAACTCGTCCGAAGAAAAATAGGTGTAGGGTGACTCGTGCCGATAGACCCGGCCAACACCCGGGTCCTTGAAGATTATGCAGCCACAACCATATGGCTGCAGGCCATGTTTGTGCGGATCGATGACCACGCTGTCAGCTTCCCGAATCGCATCAAACGCCATTCGCGCGTGGGGATCGAGGTTGTCTACCAGCGTAAAGTATCCGCCATAGGCAGTATCCACATGTAACCGAAACCCGTACTGGTCTCTTAGCTTCAGAATTTGCGGTAGCGGATCAATTGCACCACACAATGTTGTACCCAGTGTTGCGACGACCGTGCCAACATCACCTTGTTGCAATTCCTGTTCGAGCGCCTGGATGTCCATGGCTCCCGATGCGTCGGCCGCGACGGCACGAAACGGCATGGCCAGCAATGCCGCGACGCGGGAATGTGTGTAATGGCACTGTGATGAGGCCAGCACCACGGGACGATTGGCGTCAGTGTTAATTTCGCGGGCGATCCACAGAGCCTCCAGGTTTGCCATCGTCCCGCCACCGCACAGGTGTCCGAGAGACTCTGACCAGCCGAACATCTTTGCGATTTCCTCGACAGCCTCTTTTTCCATGCGGGAACTGGCCCGGCCGCCATCAAGGGCATGGTTATTCGGGTTGATCGACATCGCCAACGTGTAGGCCAGATGGGCTACCGGGTGCGGCGGTTTTAGCATCTGTCCCACGTACAGCGGGTGATGGTAGGGGTAATTGTCCCGCATGCGGTGCGCAACAGTTTCCAGCACACCGGCCACTACGTCGTATTCAGTGGCGCTGGTGAAATCCGGTAAACGCCCGAACCCTTGCTCCAGATCTGTGAGAGCCCGTTGCAATAACTGCAGATGTTTTTTGTCCGGGTTCATAATCAGGGTTCCACCAGCAAGCTGGCAATAAATGTAGTGACAACACGCACCGTCATTACCAGAGTTGCGCGCAGCGATTAACTATTCGGTAATTCAGCGCATCGGCAGTTTTCGGGTCGTTCCCGTTTTCACATAAATTTAAACATCGTGTAACAAAACACACACTTTGCCGGATAACGGTTCGATTTTGTGCCTTTTTGTCAGGTTTTGCGCATTCCTGATGTGTGCTCTGTACAGTACTTTCGTTCGTGAGCACGTGAACATGCGCAATGAGTCCGTGGCTGTTCTGCGCATGCTGTTTGCACGCTCGAAATTACCACATACGAGACATAAAAATCATGAAAAAAATAATGAAACCATTTATCGCTCTGGCATTCGGTATTTTTGCGCTCAGCACCCAGGCCAGCCTGATCACCATCGACCTGAGCAGTGGCTGGTACAGTTATGATCAGCTTGGCGGTCACAAAAACATCAACGTGGTGATCAACCTGAACACCCTGTTGGGCATGCCAGCGGGGAGCCCGGTTGAAATAGACGGTATCGGGTGGGACCTGAACATTGCAACAGTCGGTGCATCCTGGCTGAGTGAAGCGGCGCTCAATTTTGATCATGGCTCATTGATTCTGATACCCGGAACCGGTGTTGACGCGCCAGGTGACCAGTTTTTCAGCAGCGCAGGTGTTATTTCGCTGGTGGCTCTCGGGGGAGCAAATATCGTCTTGTCTGATGGCTTGCTTACCCTGGAGTTTTTCGAAACTTTTGATGCCACGCCGCTTGAAATTGACGCGATTCTGAGCGGCACGCTGACACTCTCTACCGTAATGGCGCCGGTGCCGGTACCCGCGGCTCTGTGGATGCTCGCTTCCGGATTATTCGCCACCGGACTGCTCGACCGCACACGGCGACGGGCCGCGTAATCAAGGTTTGTGTGTAACGATCGCTGCTGATTCCAAGCCGCCTTGAGACACCAGACCGGGCGTCCTCATCACGGCGTTGGGCGATTGCCACGCCCTTCGGGCTTGTACGATCTTTCTCAACACGCGTGATTGCAGGCTGCGCATCGACGCAGCAACCGGCTCAAGCGGCATTGCCTGTAGTGCAATGACTGCCTGACCGGGGGGCTGCAGTCGGCGCTTTACCCGGTTGGTCT
>JABDLQ010000308.1 GCA_013002925.1 Gammaproteobacteria bacterium
CCATCGCGCATCTGCTGCCAGCCAAGGTGAATCTCCAGAGCGTCCAGCCAGCGACCATACCCTGCCGACTTATGGCTGCCATGAACAAACAAGCGCGAATTGGGCATAAACAAGAACTGTTGGGATGCCGGCTGCGTCTGCCCAAAACCAGGCACCAGCTCGTCGTAACGCGGTGTTGCCGGTTGTTCAAGAAACTGCACTGACAGGTCCCATAACCGGTCCTGTTTGTCGGTCAGCACGGTAAACGCGGAAGCCGCACGTGCCCGATACCCGCTTGGCGCCTGCACCTGTCGGTCTGCCGCACGAACATCGTCGAAGGACTGATATGAAAAACTGGCGCCCGTGGCAAATCCATCACGCCCTGACGCGACAGCTGCATTAAAGGTCTGGCCCAGCGTACTGCTGTCGTACGCTACGCGGAACCGCGATTGTGTATTCCATTGCTCCCCGGTAAAGCTCGGGCGTGACGAGATCAGGTGCACAACCCCGCCCATTGCATCGCTGCCATAGATCGAGGACAGCGGGCCGCGCACAATGTCGGAGCGCTCGATAATCCACGGATCAATCAGCGCCAGATATTGGTTGGGTGCGTTGCGAAACAGGGCATTGTTCAAACGCATGCCATCCACCAGATGGAGAATTTCCGACCCTTTCAACCCGCGAATAATCGCCGTGCCCTGACCCGGCGTGGTTTGCTGCACAAACACTCCGGGCGCACCTTTCAACGCGTCGGTGATGATGGCCGGCTGTGACTGGGCCAGAGACTCGCGGCTCACGATGCTCACCGCACTGACACTCTCACGGGCATCCTTGGTGCCACGGATTGCGGTTACATGGATTTCTTCAAGTGCGGCGCCCACAGCGGCAGTCGCGGTAAGCGCCTGCGCGCAAGCGACCAGCATTCCAGCTGTAATCAGTTTTTTGAACATGTGGCACCAAAATTTGTGTTGTCTACCGGCACAACCAACGAGCACCTCGATTCAGGGGCGCTTATCATAGCGAATAGCCTTACGAAAAACGATGGTAAATCAGTGCAATCTTACCCAGTGATGCACACGCACTGATTTGGCCTTGAGGTTCAGATTATCGGCCAGGATTTCGGCAACGTCGTCATAATCGAGTAACTCTCCGAATTTGTCGTCCACCTCGACAATGCGGCCCTGCTCATCGGCCCGGTTGGTCGGGTTCGGTTGAATACTGAATGCGGCGTAATAACGTGCGATCATTCCTCATGATATCCACCGGCACCTGAATGCGCCGTGAAGGAGTGCGCATAATCGGTAATTGGTGTCGCAGATACCCGGCACGGGGTCGTCAGAATTTTTTACAAGACCGCTTATTCGGCTTTTCCATCAAAACATAAGACGCTGTATTTTATGTGATTAATTAGTTGGCCCGAATATTGCATGAACATTATTGAAAACAACAGTCCGCGGTATGGTTCGTATTGGAACGGCAATTACCGAATAAAATAATAATAAGAAAAACTGCAGCCCCGCGATCAGCGGGGTTTTTTTTATTCCAGAGCGGGTCTGCTGCTAACCTCCGACCTGCAAATTCACGACGGTTTCTTCGAGGTTATTCTGCTCCGACACCGTTTGCGGCGAACCCAGTGCGGCGGTGAATTCGACCAGCCGTTCCATCAATGGAGCGGGTTTTCCCACATGATAGCCCTGGGCATAGTCAACGCCCATTTCTCCTAGTTTTTGCAAGATGGCATCATTTTCCACAAATTCGGCGATCGTATGCAGACCCATTTCCTTGCCGATTTGGGAGATTGCGCGGACCATCGAAGCGGAAACTCTATCGGTCGCCACTTCTTTTACGAACGCTCCATCAATTTTCAGATAATCGACGGGCAGCGTTTTGAGGTACGCAAACGAACTGAGTCCGGTACCAAAGTCATCGAGCGAAAAGCGGAATCCCTGGTGTTTCATCTGCTCCATAAATGTTGTGACTTTGCGTATATTAGTGACCGCTGCAGTTTCAGTAATTTCGAAACACAAACAACTGGGGTTGATTCCGGTGCGCTCCACCTCGTCGTCAATAAACTTCAGAAAATTGCCATCACTAATGGTCTGCCCGGAGAGGTTTATCGCCCACGTGCTGTCATTTAACAGACGAGAGGGTAAATTGGCCATCAACATTTTGAGCGTGTTACGCACTACCCAGCGGTCGATCGCCGGCATCAAATTGTAGCGCTCCGCGGCGTTAATAAATTCAGCCGGAGACAGCAACCCTTCGTTGCCATCAGCAAGTCGCAGCAATATCTCAGTATGCTTTTTACCATTCGGATCATTAACCGAGCGAATGGGTTGAGCAAACAGCTCAAATTCGTCTTCCCGCAATGCTGTGTGTAGTCGTCCTAACCAGTGAATCTGGGCCTGCCGTCTGATCAGCATGGTATTGTCGTTTTGATACAGCTGTACGCGGTCGCGACCCAGATCTTTGGCTGCGGAACAGGCTAATTCCGCAAAGCTAAGCAGGCTAATGATGCTGTTGGTGTCTGGCTCCATTGGCGCAACACCGATGCTTACACTGACCGGGTAGCGCCGGTTATCCCAACTAAATTCAATTTTACTCACGGCGTCGCGAATTTTTTCCGCCGTTAATTCGCCTTGTTCGATGGGTTTGTCGGTTAACAGCACCCCAAACTCGCCGCCTCCTAACCTGGAAACCACATCGTTCTCATCAAGACAGTCTCTAATCACGGCCGAAACGCGCTTGATTAATTCATCGCCCGCGTGATGGCCACTTGTATCGTTAACGACATGCAGTCGATCCACATTGATATTCAGCACACAGTGAGCAATGCGTTTGTAGCGCACGACGTACAGGGCTGTTTCGAGATGATATTCAAATCCATTACGCGTCATCATCCCCGAGAGTGAGTCATAGTTGACCTGGATGATCCGTGACGCCTTATGCGCCATCAGGCCCAGTAGTTTATGATCGCTCCCCGTAAAGTCATTGGCCGCCTGGTTATTGGCCAGCAAAACTACGCCTATCACTTCGCTGTTTTCATCAAAGATGGGGGTTGCCAGCATTTTGCAGCTCAGATCCTTGAAGATATGCCTGTGTTCGGCGTCATCGTTATGAATCATCGAGGTCTTGCGGTAGGCCACCTGATCGTAGACTTCTGTTTTTGCAATCTGTACCACCTGAGCATAGTCCAAAGCATGAGCATTGCTGCCGATGTGAGGAATAATCAGCTTCCGATCCGCCATCAGAATCATGCATATAGCCGAATCCAGATATTCAGCCGAGCGTTTTACCAGGTTACGGAGCGCGTCCTGCCCTTCATCAAAGTACTTGATATTATCCTGAGTGTTGTAGATCAGATTGAGCTCTTCATAGCGTTGCAACAGCTCATCGCCCATGGCATTGAGCTCGCTTTGCTGCGCAATCTCCACGGCCAGTATTTTTGTGATTCGGTGTATCGATGACGACAACGTGTTGTAATCCAGCGCACTATCGCTTTGATCAACGAGCACGAAAATGCCCGCCATCGCGTTGTCAGCCACGTCACAAATACTGGTAATGTACGCTGAAGTTGTTTCCGAAACAGAGCAGCGGCGAATATTTCGTCCGGTAAACGGCCAGTCTGGCACAGCGTTGTTCAAAGCCGCCAGGGCTGGTGCATAGGCTCCCTGAGAGTTTTGCGTCAATGCCCAGATACGCTTCCCCTTGAGGTCGCATACCACCACAGCCAGGGCTCCGGTCAAGCCTGCCCGGACCAGCCAGCTGTATTTTGAAAAATCGATGGACCGCAGAGCCATGCCGAAACGGGCTGCGCTGGTTTCAGGATCCATCAGGCTGCCTGGCCCTGGTGCTTTTGCATCGCCTCGATTAAGAATCTCAGACTAATGGGTTTGTCGATAATACGAAAATTGGAAAACCACTGGCTCCAGCGTGCATGAATATCTTGGGCCACATCCGACATCACAAAAACGGGAAACGTGCGCTCTGCCAGGTCGGCCTGCAAACGCCGACAAAACTCTTCACCACCCATCGGACGCAAATCGGTCGCAACAATCAGAAAATCGGGCTGTTGTTCAGCGAGGACGTCGAGTGCCCGTTCCGGAGTAGGCAGGTAGCGGGCCAAATAGCCGGCTTTGGTCAGACCACGGCAAATGATATGCGCCAGGAATGCTTCTTTTTCGAGAACAAAAACTTTTGCTTTGTGCTGTTCTACTTCCATCTTGAGCGCGCACGGCCAGTTGCAATGAGATATCGGAAGTGTGCCATTCCTGCTGACCCGCTAGCGTGATGCCGTTCTCAATCGCACTTTTCCAGCGGCCTGTAAGTTACACAGCTTATGTAAAACTTATCGGTGCAACAGCATGCAAAAAAAAAATTATTTACCTGACGAGGTCTGCGCGAAAAAACGCGCCAGGTAGTCTTCGAAACTCCCGCTATCTGCAGCTTCGACTTCGCGTGCCTTTTGATGCGACTGCTGCGAAATATCGACCAGGGACTCCCGGGTTTGTGCACTTAGCTGCGTGTGCTCCTGCAAATAGCTTGAGTTTGCTGATGCGCATCGCATACCAAACTCGTGGTAGCTCACATCGTCATCGTGGAGTGCCTGCAACACCCGGGCCGACGGGGTTGCATCCAGCGTATTTACCACATCGAGCTGATGCTCCACTGCATCCTGATACCGGGTGTCGGACTGCTGTGTATCCAGATACTCGGCAACCTCGACAACTTGCTCCAGAATGCGCTGCGCCCAGTCGTGCATCGCAATGGTCGCGCCCCCTCGCTGCAGCAAAAGCCCGGGTTCACGCCCTCGCAAGGCTACCAGGTTATCATTGGTAGCAATATCCACCTGCTCGACCGGGCTGATCGCCGGGCTCGATGTCAACGCACAGTGAATCAACAAACACTCCACAAAATCGAGCTGTTTCTGGTTGACACCAACTGGTGCAAACGGATCAATATCCAGTGAACGAATTTCAACATACTCAACGCCGCGAGTACGCAAAGCGACTGTCGGCTTTTCGCCGCTCCTGGCAACACGCTTGGGGCGCACAACGCTATAAAATTCGTTTGATATTTGCAGAATATTGGTTGATATCTGCAATCGTTTGTCACCTTCGTAGAGTCCGATTTTTTCGTACGGCGCATGTGGCGTTGAGATTGCCCGCACCAGGCCCGCCACATATTCATCGAGACTGTTTACAGATATATTGAGACTGGACTGGGCATTGTTGCTATATCCTATATCGCTCATCCTTAACGACGTTGCGTAGCGGCCTCCGGCTGTCATGTCATCAAGTTCTTCCAACCCTCCGCTGGCGCCCTGAAAAAACGACTTGCAGACCGCCGGCGAACTGCCAAAAAGATACAGAATCAACCAGGAAACCCGTTTGAAGTTTCTCACCAGGGCAAAATAACAGGCGTTTTGAAATTCCCGCGCGTTGTGCTTTTCACCCGACAGTTCCCGCAACAATGGCCACAGTTCCCGTGGCAGCGAATAATTAAAATGCACACCCGCGATCGTCTGCATCACCCGTCCGTAACGCAGCCCGAGCCCCCGCCGGTACACCGTTTTCATCTGGCCAATGTTTGATGGGCCATACCGTGCCAGCGGAATCCGGGCATCATTTGCAAAACCACACGGCATACTGCAAGGCCACAGAGTTTCACCCTGCAGATGCTCCAGCGTGAATCGATGCAGATCCTCAAGAAACCGGATTGCCCTGGTATTGTCGGTAAGTGCCGGCGTCACAAACTCCAGCAGGCTTTCGGCAAAGTCCGTAGTAATAAATGGGTGGGTGAGCGCCGAACCCAGCGCCGGAGGGTGATCAGTTAGCGCCAGGGAGCCGTCGGCACGGGATACCCGTAACGATTCTTTCTCGATTCCACGTCGTCCCTGACAAATCACTTTTGAACCATGGTGCTCCACCAGGCGCCGTAGAGTATTTTCCGGCATGCAGTACATTAAACTTAGCTCCTGTAATTCCAGTCACCGTGCTACGTCCAACCTGCACTGATGCCCGCCTTCCCGGTACTGTTTTACCGGGTCTGTCACCGTTTTTTCAAGCACTGGATTGCCGCAAACCTTGAACTGGTTCGCTGTTTTGTCCTGGCTTTATGTCTATTCTCCGAGTTTACTCGATTTTCCAACGGGACGTACATCAGTGAAGCGCTTTACATACCTTCCAGTTGCCGCTTTTTGGTCATTGCTCGCCACTACTACCGCGAGCGCCGCGCCGATTGATTCCGCCATCACGTATGGCGGCTATGGACTCGCCGGCGTGTTTTTCATCATTCTTGTCATGCTCAAGCGCCAGGCACATGTCGATCGTCAGCTCGCCGACGACACAAAACTCCAGCTCGAGCAGGCAGAACAAGCCGTCTCCCAGTTGCAGGTGGTCCGCGGTGAACTGTCGCAAGCACTCAGCGGGACCAAAGCAGAGTTAGTAGCTGCCGAGGAGCAGGGCAAAGAATCAGCTGACATGTTGGCGGCATTGCGCATCCAGGTTGAGCGGGTTGCGCGTGTAGATGGCTTGACGGGTGTTGCCAACCGCCAACAGTTTGATATCAGTCTGGCGGATGAGATCAAACGCTGTGTCAGAGAGCGCAAGGACGTCAGTCTTTTATGGGTAGAAATCGACAGCTTTGTGGAATTCAGTGCAGTTTCCGGAGAACAGAAATCCGAGTTTGTGCTGCAACGAGTGGCACAAACTATTTCTGACTCCTTTCGTCGCGCCGGTGACCTGGTCGCGCGCGTCGATCATTTCAAGTTTGCCGTTCTGCTGCCCGGTTCCCCGGCATCGACCGCAGCAAAATTTGCTGAAAAAATGCGTCAGAGCGTTTATGCACAAGCGCTGCCGTTTGCCGCCTCGGACGTGGCAGACCGGGTTACCGTTAGCGTTGGCGTTGTAGCGCTGCCGCCGGTGCGCATCCACAAATCGGAAAACGCAATTGCGATGGCTGAAAATGCGCTACGTGATGCCCAAAGTAACGGCTATAACCAGATCGCTGTCGGCGAAAGTGTCGCTGCCTGACGCCTCACGTCGAATCTATTCCGCCAGCAATTTGCCAATAGCTGCCTCAATTTCCAGGGCACGAGGCGTTCCCGAGTGGGTCTCACCGACCCAGTAACCACGCGCTTTCCCGTTTTTGTCGATCAGATAAAAGGCCGGCCAATAACGATTGCCGAGCGCTGTCCAGTATGCAAAGTCATTATCCATCATGATGGGGTGGTGTAATTTGAACTCCGCTGATTTTGCAACCACCGCGGCGCGCTCACGCTCGCGGGCAAATTCGGGGCTGTGAATGCCAATAACTGTAAACGCTTCATCCGCCAGTGACGCTTCCAGTGTCGTCAGCCACGGAAACGATCGATAACAGTTCCAGCACTCGAAAGTCCAGACATCGATCAGCACAACCTTGCCCAGGAGGTCATTACGCTTTAGCGGTGTCGAGTTAATCCACGCAGCTGAATCTGACTGGGTGAATTCCGGCATGACCGGAAACTTTGCTTGCTGTTGCGCTACCGCCCCTGCCATGAGCACAGCACCCAGTAATGCAATCGCAATTTTGGTTAACATCATTTGTATCCTCCACAAAATCAAAGGTGCTCCACAATTCAGACCTTGCCACTTGCCAAATTATGACACGGCGGTGTCCAGGTGATCGGGGAAGTGGCCCGGTTTTATGGCGGCCGACGCGCGCCGATATAAAAACCAGTCGATGCTTTGCAGAATCGACCGGCCACGGCCTGCGCGCTGCATCAGAATTTGCAGCACAGTGTCGGGTACCCCGGAGCACCGGGTTGATGCCATCTCTCAGGTTGTTCAGGCTCGCGCATTATTTTACCGCCAACATGAAAACAGGCCTCGCAAGGGAGGCCTGATGGGTTTATGCACGCCGCGCTAATACCGATATCTTTGATGCGGATAACGAACGCGTGGTGGTGGCGGGGCAAAGCCGCTGTTGCCCCAGCGATATGAGTCACGCCACAGCCGGTTGCGC
>JABDLQ010000310.1 GCA_013002925.1 Gammaproteobacteria bacterium
GCGACATCAACTTTCTGATCAATGCCGAGCATGACAGCTTTGCGCAGGAGTTCGCGCGCCGGCACGGTCCCTGTGCCTGTGCGATGGCATTTCGCGTTAAGGATGCCCGGCACGCCTATGAACGCGCGGTCAAACTGGGCGCCACACCCTGTCCCTCAAATCCAGGCCCCATGGAACTCAATATTCCTGCGATTGAAGGGATTGGTGGCAGCCGACTTTATTTTGTTGATCGATACAGTGAAGACACTATTTATGACGTTGACTTCGTGTTTGCTGATGACTGGCTCGATAAAGTGGCGCATAACACCACCGGTCTGACGTATCTGGATCATCTCACTCACAATGTGCGTCGTGGCAACATGGACACCTGGGCACGTTTTTACGAAGAGTTGTTTAACTTCAGACAAATCCGCTATTTCGACATCGAAGGCCAGGTGACAGGGCTGTTCTCAAAAGCCATGACGTCTCCGTGTGGCAAGATTCGCATTCCGCTGAATGAAAGCCAGGATGATCAGAGCCAGATCGAAGAGTATTTGCGAGAGTACCGGGGCGAAGGGATCCAGCACATTGCATTGGGGACGGACAATATTTATGCAACTGTTGATCTTCTGGCATCACGGGGAGTGAAACTGCAGGACACGAATGACGCGTATTTTGACCTCATTGATGAACGGATCCCCGGCCATGGGGAACCAGTTGAAGAACTGCGCAAGCGCCGGATCCTGCTTGACGGCGCGCCCCAGGATGATCAGGGACTCTTGCTGCAGATATTTACCGAAAATGTCATCGGCCCGATCTTTTTCGAAATCATTCAGCGCAAGGGTAACGAAGGCTTTGGTGAAGGCAACTTCAAGGCTCTGTTCGAATCACTTGAACTTGACCAGATTCGTCGCGGCGTGATCAAAGTTCCGCAGTAGTCGGCATCCAGCCGGTCTGCGTCGGCGATAGCGATAGCGATAGCGATGGTAATCATCGCTAGGTGCCGTGGTAAAAGGGCGTAAACGGGTGAGTGACTCGATGGCTTCCTGTCGAAAATTAATCACAGCGGGCGGTCAAAGCAGGCACTGAGGCAGGCTTTCCGTAATGCGACGATCAGGAAGGTGTCGCTGGAATAGAATGCCCCGGTGGCTAATCGTCCCGGGCTGTATCAGGGGTGATAGATATTGCGCCGGTAAAGTTGCCAGCTTACCAACGCGGTTAGAAAATTGCCGGCGACTGCGCCGAAGAACATTCCGTTCATGCCAAAATAGTGGTTCCCCAGCCAGGCCAGCGGCACTACAAACAGTACCAGCCTTAACAGTGTCGCGATAAACGTCAGATAGGACTTGTGGCCGGCGTTAAACGCGGTATTCAGAACAATGACAAACGCGTAGGCAACCGCGCCTAATGGCATTATCCACAGATACCGGGAGATGATGGTAAGTACGTCAGGATCGTCCGAAAAAATGTGACCGAGGTAATCGGCCCCAAGAACAAGAAGTCCGTACATGACGATCTGATAAAGCACCGCGAATTTAAGTGCTTTTACCAGGGCTTCGTTGGCGCGTTCGGGTTTTTCGGCACCAAAATTTTGCGCCATGTAGGGTGACAGGGCGGACGTTAAAGCGAAGGACACCACCATTGCCATCGACTCGATGCGGCCACCGGCACCAAAAGCGGCAACCGCGTATTCACCGTGGGTTGCAATGATTGCGGTTAACACCGCTACCACCATCGGAGTGAACATGTTTGCCAGCGAAATTGGCAGGCCGAGTTTGATAATTTCCCGCGTATCGGCAAGAAACTCACCCAAATCCGGCATGGAGAACACGAGGAGTTTTTCGCGATGACCCAGCAGCCAGATGGAGCCCATGAAACCCGCAATCCATGCAATGACCGTGGCAACCGCAGCGCCGCGAATACCCATGGCGGGAAACGGCCCCAGGCCAAATATGAGCAGTGGATCGAGAATCACATTGATCAGGCCACTGCCCACCATCAGCAAGCTGGGCCATTTGGTGTCACCGGTAGCCCTGATCGCCGCGTTGCCCAGATACGGAATCACCAGAAAAGCGGCAAACCAGTACCACAGATCAATATATTGATGAATCAGTTCCAGCGTTCCGGCACTGGCGCCAAGCCAGCCGAATAGCACATCAACTGTGGACAGGCCACCGGCAGAAATCAAAGCGACAATAACAAAACCAAAGAGCAGCGCATTGGTTGTAATTCGCGCAGCCGTGTCCATACGACCACTGCCAATCGCCTTGCCGACGATAATGGACATCGAGATCATGATACCGAGGGTGAAACTAATGAGTGTGTAGGTCACCGGAAAAGTGAAGCTGATGGCGGCGAGTTCAGCTGTCCCCAGCAAGCTCACGTAGAAAGTATCCACTGCCTGGAACAGGAACATCGCAAAAATCCCGTACACCATGGGTATCGTCATTCGGCGCAGCACGGGGCCTACCGGGCCGTGCAGGATATCATCGGGAGTTACGCGCAATGTGGGTATCCAGTATATGGGAAAAGCCATACTACGTGGACTACGGTGAAAAATCTGATTTTCTTATCTGCTAGACTGGCGCTGTCGTTCCTGAGGTTCGGTGTATGAAACCGCTTTACCCACGCAACAGATTGCACACACATACGGTTGACAATATTCCGGGCGAACCGGCACCAGCCAACCTGTTCACCGATGATCCCATGCTGGTTTCTCATGTGCGTGCCGCTGGCGGGCAATCCCACGAATTGCACCTGGCAGAATTTGGTGCGAACGCCGGGTCTGAACGCATGATTAAAGCTGGCATGCTGGCCAACCGGAACCCTCCCGTGTTCACACCGTTTGACCGCTTTGGCCAACGTCTGGACGAAGTGGAATTTCACCCGGCCTATCATGAACTCATGGCGCTGGGTATTGATGGCGGGACAACTTCCCGGGCCTGGAGCCACCCGGACGCAGGGCATGTCGCGCACTGCGCACTGCTGTTTATGATGAGCCAGGCAGAGACCGGCGTGACCTGTCCGATGTCTATGACGTATGCGGCTTTACCGGCATTGAAACACGCACCGAACCTGGCAAGTGTCTGGGAGCCGCTGGTGCTTGCATCCGTTTATGACCCGCAGGTGGCACCGGCATCACGCAAGTCAGGTGTGACCATCGGCATGGCCATGACGGAGAAACAGGGGGGATCGGATGTTCGTGCAAACACCACGCAGGCACAGCGAATCTCCGATACCGAGTACGAACTTACCGGCCACAAATGGTTTTGTTCAGCACCGATGTCGGATGCTTTTTTGACGCTCGCCAATACTCCGGAAGGTCTGGCGTGTTTTCTCGTACCACGGTGGCGGCCCGACGAGGAACGCAACAGCATCGAAATCCAGCGTCTGAAGGACAAGCTTGGAGATCGCGCCAATGCGTCGGCTGAAATTGAATATCACGGGGCGTATGCAGAGCCGGTGGGCGAACCGGGGAGGGGCATTGCAACGATCATCGAAATGGTCAATCACACGCGCCTCGATTGTGTCGTTGGAGCGACCAGTCTTATGCGCCAAAGTCTGAGTCTGGCAACATTCCATGTGCAACACCGTCAGGCCTTTGGACGCAGGCTGGTGGATCAGGCGCTCATGCAACGCGTTATCGCTGATATGGCGCTTGAGGTTGAGGGGCACATGGCGGCCCTGTTTCTGCTCGCGGAGACTTTTGATCAAAGCCGTGAAGATGAACCGGCCCTGGCGCTCGCACGAAGCCTGACACCCATACTGAAATATTGGTCTACCAAACGCTGCCCGGTACTGATTGCCGAGGCGATGGAATGTCTGGGTGGCGCCGGATTTGTAGAAGAGCATTTGATGCCTCGCCTGTACCGACAAGCACCGCTCAATGGTATCTGGGAAGGCTCGGGTAATGTCATTGCGCTGGACGTCCTGCGGGCGTTTCAAAAAGAACCGTCCAGCCTCAAGGCCGTGTTATCCCTGCTGGCGATGTTTGGCCCGCGCGACTCCGTGTTCAGCGAGCATTGCCAGCAGTTAACAAAGCGTCTGTCTGCCGCCGTAGATGATGAAGGTCAGGCACGCTGGCATGTTGAACAACTTGCCAAAACACTCACAGTGTGCGCCCTCTACCATCGGGGGAGCGACGATCTTGCCCATGCCTATGCACGGACGCGCCTGTTTGACACGGCCACCACGTTCGGTGGCCATGGCTACCAACTGGATGCCACAACCCTGCTGTCACGCGCGAGCGTATTTCGCCAGTAGCAGCGGCCATATTGGCTCCCGTACAGTCACACAGGGCGGTCTTTTCTGCATAAACAAATTGCGGCAACGTGGCGTTTGCCGCAAAATTTAATTAAGCTCGCAGGTGCAATCTTCAGGGGACGAACATGGGCGCACGAATTGACGGTAAAATGAAAGCTCAGGCAGTGCGTGCGGCAGTCGCTGAGGAGGCTGCAAAACTCACTGCCAAAGGGACAGTCCCCGGGCTGGCGGTCGTTATCGTGGGTTCCGATCCGGCCAGCCAGGTCTATGTACGCAACAAAGGCAAGATGGCCAGGGAGGCTGGATTTGCTTCATTTACGCACGAACTTGTAGCCACTGTAAGCGAACATGAGTTGCTCGAACTGGTCCGTGCCTTGAATAACGATCCGGCGATTCACGGTATTCTCGTGCAGCTCCCTTTGCCTGATCATATCGATGAACAACGCGTTATCAACACCATTTCGCCTGCTAAAGATGTCGACGGATTCCATGTTCAAAACGTTGGCCGACTGGTGATTGGTGAACGGGGGTTTGTGCCCTGCACACCATTGGGGTGCATGATGTTGATCAAAGAGCAGCAACCGGAACTTGCCGGTCTGCATGCGGTAGTAGTCGGGCGCTCGAACATCGTGGGTAAACCAATGGCCTCGCTACTGTTGCGTGAAAGCTGCACCGTGACGGTCGCCCATTCGCGCACACGCGATCTGCCAGAGTTGTGTCGCAGTGCCGATATCCTCGTCGCCGCTGTGGGTCGCCCTCGAATGATCGGAGGTGACTGGATAAAACCCGGTGCCATTGTGATCGATGTCGGCATTAATCGTATCGAAACCGGTGAGGGCAAGAGCCGTCTGGTGGGTGATGTAGACTATGAAAAGGCATTGGATGTGGCGGCAGCCATCACGCCCGTGCCAGGCGGGGTGGGGCCCATGACGATTGCCTGTTTACTCAAAAACACACTGGACGCTGCCAGGCAGCTCGCCGGGTAGTCGCGATAATCCGCAATAATTATAGTTAAAACAGACGGTTAAAAGCACTGCATTGCAAATTATTTTGTCTTTTTTGTAACTATTCTCTGCTATACTCAGCGCACAGCGCCCGGCTCTCAATAACACGGGCGATAAAAAAATACGTTGCCCCGGGGGAAATTACATGATTGCTATTGCCAGATCGCTGTGTCTTCGAGCTGCGTTAGTACCAGTTATCCTGATGCTCGCTGTACCTGCCTGGTCCTGTCCGGTAGCGTCTCCTGATGGCGACAGTGACATCAAATCGCTGACAGCACAGAATTTTTCACCCACCGGCTCGGTACGAGCCACCGACCTGCCTGCCCCGCAAACGCGTGCGCAACCATTGACTGAGTGCACCGGCGGATTTGCTGGTTCTTATCCGTGTAGCAATGTGGATCTGATGGCGTACATGCCGCTGGGGACGATAGGCGGCGGTGGCGGAAACGATATCTGGGGCTGGACGGATGCACTGACCGGTAAAGAGTACGCCATCATGGCGCGTACCAATGGCACGGCGTTTGTCGATATCTCGGACCCGGCCAACCCGGTGTACGTGGGCAATTTACCCACGCACACATCCAGCTCCACCTGGCGTGATGTCAAAGTCAGTAAAAATCATGCCTACATTGTTAGCGAAGCCAGTGGTCACGGCATGCAGATTTTTGATTTGCGACTATTACGTAATGTCACCAGCCCACCGGAAACATTCACCAACACGGCGCACTACAGTAATTTTTCCAATGCGCACAATATCGTGATCAACGAAGAGAGCGCCTTCGCCTACGCCGTCGGGACAAACACCTGCTCCGGCGGGTTGCATATGATTGATATATCGAGTCCTGCGGCACCGGTTTTTTCAGGATGCTATTCCGCGGACGGATACACACATGATGCGCAATGCGTGATATTCAATGGCAGCAGTCATCGGTTCCACCATGGTGCTGAAATCTGCTTCAATTCGAATGAAGACACGCTGACCATTGTTGATGTCACCGACAAATCCAACCCGGTGCAGCTGGCGCGCCTGGGCTATACCGGCTCGGAATACACGCATCAGGGCTGGCTAACTGATGACCACAACTATTTTCTGCTGGATGATGAACTGGACGAAACCCGTAACGGCCACAACACCAAGACACGAATATTTGATGTCAGTGACCCTTCGGCTCCCGCTCTGATTGGCGCTTTTGACAGCACGGTACCTGCAATCGATCACAACCTGTATGTAAAAGGTGACTATGCATTTCAGGCAAACTACCGGGCAGGCTTGCGTATTTTAAAAGCTGAGGATCCCGCTAACGGGGTATTAACCGAAGAAGGGTTCTTTGACATCTATCCGTCCAACGACAACGCGAATTTTAACGGCGCCTGGAGTGTCTACCCGTATTTCGACAGCGGTATCGTCATTGTCAGCGGTATCGAATCCGGGTTGTTCATTTTAAAGCCAACCAGTCTTACTCCTTCATTTTCAATCGATGTTGACCCGGCGCGCCTGGAAGTCTGTGGAACCGGATCTGCATCCACGTCTGTGCTGCTATCGGCAACGGATGGATTCACCAGTGAAGTCACACTGGGTGTGAGTGGCGTGCCCAGCGGTACGACGGCAGCGTTCAGTGAAACCAGCCTGGTTCCACCTGCCACAGTGTTACTCGAAGCTGATGTCTCAAGCACGGTATCCGGTCAATATGTTCTGGCGATCGATGGTGTAGCGGGTGAAATTTCCTATGCCACAACAGTGAATCTCGAAATTTCCGATAACCTTCCTGCAATGGCGACAGCGGTGTTACCGGCAACCGGCGCAGCTGCGGTTTCTGCAAATCAAACGCTGCACTGGACGCCCGTGCCCGGCGCTTTTCGCTATAGCCTGGAAGTTGCAACTGATGCGGCATTTACCAACCTGGTGGTGGATGCACCAGACCTGAGCATGCCACATTACAACGGCGGGTCACTGCCCAGTGACAGTACCTTGTACTGGCGTGTAACGACACATAACGCCTGCGGTGCAATGGTCTCGGCGGTGTCATCGTTTTCAACTGCGGCACCGACCTGTGCGCTTTATGAAAGCACCGATGTACCGGTTAATATTGATGCTGCTACTGTTGACACCGTGTCATCTTCACTGACGACCACGTCCAGTGGCCAGATTGTTGACGTGAATGTCGTCGATCTGCGTGGCAATCACACGTATCTGGGTGATCTCAGATTTCAATTACAGGGACCACTGCTTGGAAGTCATCGTGGTCCTGGCAATACGCGTCATGCTGAACGTGCCCTGGTGACGATCATTGAGGAAAGTTGTGGCAGCCTCAACGACTTCTGGGTCAGTCTCGATGATGATGCACCGGGTCCATTCCCGTGTCCTTATAATGATCAGAACACCTGGCAACCCAGCAATTCGATGTCGCCGTTTATGGGGAACCCGGGTAGCGGTGATTGGTTACTGATTATCAATGACGGTTATCCGCTGGATGGTGGTGCGCTGCAGGGCTGGGGCCTTGAGGTTTGCACGACGCCGGAACCGGAGTACCTGGATTCGGATGGCGATGGTGTGGCGGATGACCTGGACAACTGCGTACTGGTGGCCAATCCGGATCAGCGGGACACACACGGCGATGGATATGGCAATCTGTGCGATCCGGATTTAAATAATGATGGCATCGTCAACTTTCTGGACCTGAGCGAATTCAGCAACAGCTTCCTGGCGGTGGGACCGGATCTGGATGCTGATTTTAATGGCGATGAATTGGTGAATTTTGGTGACCTGCCCATCTTGCAACAGTACTTTCTGGGACCACCGGGCCCCAGTGCGGTCGCCATACAGTAATTCTGGAACCCGGGGGCTCTGCCCCCGGTTTTATTGCGGCTTCAGCAGCGCTTTTGCCAGGCCTGGCAAATCCGGATTTCCGTCTGTGTTAACGGCGACACGATACGCTTTCTCTACTGTCGTTAACGCGTCCGAGTTTTCCAGTTGCCATGTTAAAACGTCCGTAGTTGCATCGGATGGGTCGTCATCTGCGGCATTACGTCGTGCCAGTCGTTCGCGCAACACGCTGACGGGTGCTTTGCAATCGATGATGACCAGGTCATAAGCTGTGCTCTCGGCGAGTTCCAAAAATAAAGTGCGCTGCCAGGCCATCAGAAAAGTTGCATCTACAATTGCATGAAAACCAGCATCCGTTATGTGACGAACCAGCGATAATAATCTCTGGTACAGTGCCTGTGTAGCGCTGGCTGAATAGATTCCTCCACCCGGTTTTGCCGCAGCCCGCTCCAGTGGTGCAAGCCCGAAGCTGCGCTTGCGTTCAACATCAGCGCGCAGCCTAATAGCCGGCAGTACACTTTTCAGTGTATTCGCAACGCGGGATTTTCCGGAACAGGAAAAACCATGCATCAGCAATATTTTTGGTGCAGTACGCCGCGACAGACGTGCCGCACAATCGACGTGCATGGTAATGTCCTTTTCCCGCAATGACGCTGTCATCGAGGTGTTGCAGGCGCTGACTTTTGCCCTGATGATTGCTTTATAAGCAGCATAAAGTGGCAGGACGGCAAGCCCGGCGTAATCCCCGGTACGTTCGAGGTACGCGTTCAGAAATTCAAATGCCAGATCGGTGCGCCCGTTATGGATGAAATCCATATAAGGGAAAGCGGCTTCATTGATCACATCAATCCAGCGTAAGGCCGGGTCAAATTCAAGCCTGTCAAAAGCGACAATCTGGTGGTTCAGACGCACCAGGTTGCCAAGATGCAGGTCACCATGACAGTCCCGTATAAAGCCATCGGCGTGTCGTTGGCTCAATGTTTTGCGCAGGCGTCGCAGCAATTGCACATCACGTTGACGCTGCGCGTAAAGCCGATCTCGCAGAATATCTGACAGCGGTAAATCATCAAGCGTACGGTAGTTCATAAAAATTGGCGAAACCACCGACCTGATTTTCCCGAAGTCGTCATCATCGTCTGCGCGCTGCGCAGACAGATGAATTTCGGCAATATACGCGCCGAGATCTGCACCGTCCTGCAAATTCAATTGGCCCTCAGCCAACAAATGATCGAGACGCTCGTGCTGGGCGAACTGGTGCATCCGGACCGCGTAGTCAATTGCCGGTGTTGATCCAAATCGTGGTTGGGCAAAGGTGCCGCCGACAGGAATCACGTCCAGGTACAGTTGTGGCGCCAGCTTTCGATTGAGCCGGAGCTCGGTCTCGCAAAAATGTTTGCGCAAATCCAATGTATGGAAATCCACAAAATCCAGGTTGACCGGTTTTTTAATTTTGTAGGCAAAACGGCCAGTCAAAAACACCCAGGAAATGTGAGTTTCGATGATGCGCAGATTATCAACCGGGTGGTCAAACGATGCCGCGTCCACGCAGGCTGGATCAAATTGCGGCGTCACGCAGGTTCTCCATCAGTTCGGGATTGCCGAAACCGGCATCGCAAAGCAATCTGTTTGACTGCAACACGGATGATCCTTTTGAAATGTTAAGGCTGCTCACGTGAATCAGCTGGCGTCCGCAATTCAACGATAATATTCACCAGCAATGGCAGCATCAGCGTGACACCTGCTGCGATTAACAACAAGTCATGATATTTGAAGCGCAGCAGTTCAGGGACAAAACCTGCCTGGGTTAGCCATTCAGTGACGCCGATGCACGCCAGCACAAAGCCCAGCAAATCGAGTATCAGCAGGCGCATTGGAAAGAGTGCAGAAAAGTTTTTTGGCATAGGGTAACCGGATCTTTATCAGAGACAGTGAGGCCATGATAGCCGCAAGGCTAAGCGGTAACCAGCATTCTTCCGCAAGGCCCCGGGATCAGCATCTGAAATGCTGCAGAACGCAAGTTCGGCCTGAATTCGTGCTCGGTGCCAGCAGTCTTTAGCGTCGCGACCATATGTGTACTGCTCCGGACGTTATTACCTGCCACTGCCGCTTGCCCGGGTCTCATCCCACGGTCCGCATAAGAGACAGCACGAGAGGGTTTTTACAACTCAGAACAGACCTTCAATCCGGCGGTCCTTGTTGACCCCGATAGCGTTGGCAGCCGGTACCCGCGGCAGGCCCGGCATTGTCATGATCGCGCCACAGACTACGACGATGAACTCCGCACCGGCAGACAGGCGCACCTCCCTTATTGGTACGACGTGTCCTGACGGTGCACCTCTGAGGGTCGGATCGGTGGAGAAGCTATACTGGGTTTTGGCCATGCAGATCGGGTAATTACCATAGCCCTCGGCTTCAAATTTTCGAAATTCATCGCGGATTTTCTGATCAGCAACAATGTCTTCTGCACCATACATGCTCATGGCGATGTGTTTGGCTTTCTCCCACAGGGGCACGTCGGCCCGGTAGCTCGGTGAGAACTGGCTCGTGGAATGCTCCAGCAGGTCAACCAGAACGTGAGCCAGGTTTTCAGCACCTTTGCCACCGTGTTCCCAGTGCGATGAGACTGTGCATTGCACGCTGTATTTTTCGCAAAAATCAGAAATGGCTTGATGCTCTGCATCGGTGTCGGTAACAAAGTGATTGATGGCAACGGTCACCGGCACACCAAATTTTTTGAGATTATCAATGTGACGGCCCAAATTTACGCATCCAGCCTGCAGTGCCGCAATGTTTTCTGAAGCCAGGTCTTCCCTGGCGACACCACCATGCATCTTGAGCGCACGGGTAGTCGCAACCAGGACAACCGCCGCCGGTTTCAAGCCAGCTTTGCGACATTTAATGTTGAAGAATTTCTCGGCACCGAGGTCGGCGCCAAAACCGGCTTCAGTTATCACATAGTCCGATAGTTTGAGCGCGGTCGCCGTTGCGATCACTGAGTTGCAGCCGTGCGCGATGTTGGCAAAAGGACCGCCATGCATAAGCGCAGGATTGTTTTCCAGTGTTTGCACAAGGTTGGGCTGGAATGCGTCGCGAAGCAGTGCGGTCATTGCGCCCTGGGCCCCCAATTCTTGCACTCTGACCGGTTTTTGCTCTTTGCGGGTGTAGCCCACCACGATGTTACCCAGACGCTTTTGCAGGTCATCCAGACTGGTGGCAAGACAAAAACACGCCATTACCTCCGATGCGACGGTAATGTCATAGCCACTTTCACGCGGAATGCCGTTGACGGGGCTTCCCAGACCGATGAGGATGTTGCGCAATGCCCGGTCATTCATATCGACCACCCGTTTCCAGGTAATGCGGCGCTGATCCAGGTCCAGTGTGTTTTCCCAGTAAATGTGATTGTCGATGAGTGCGGAAAGCAAATTATGGGCAGCACCAATTGCATGGAAATCGCCAGTAAAATGCAAATTGATATCGGTCATGGGAATGACCTGAGCGTAGCCACCTCCGGCCGCGCCACCTTTCATGCCAAAGCACGGTCCAAGACTTGGTTCACGCAGGCAGATCGTAGCTTTTTTACCAATTCGGTTCAGACCGTCTCCGAGGCCAACTGTCGTCGTCGTTTTACCTTCTCCCGCGGGGGTAGGCGAAATTGCCGTTACCAGAATCAATTTGCCGTCGGGCCGGTCTTTGATGCGGTCAAGAAATTCATAGGACAGTTTGGCTTTGTCGTGACCATAGGGAATGAGCCCTTCAGCCGGGATACCAAGCTTTTCACCGATGTCCGTGATGGGTTGTTTGTTTGCAGCCTGGGCGATCTCCAGATCTGAGCCTGTCTTTTCCATAGTGCACCTGTATTAACGGTTGCGAATGTTGACGCATAACGCCGCCCCGGAGAAGGGTATCATGATTCAGGTGGAACTCAATCGCCGTCAACTTTGCAGTCACTGCTACCTTCGCGTTCAAAGTTTCGAAGCTGCTGCAGGTCTTGAGTTACGTCCAGATCCGTTGCCGCCGCCGGTATCCCGACGCGCTGGTGCCGCACGGATTGCAGCAAGGTTTTCGCCGCGCCGCTTTGCGCCATTAACGGGCTGAAATAACGCGATGGCCAGATGACCGGAGGCCCGATCGTTCCGGCATAGGTAGCAGCCACCGGGTCTGTAGGTTGCTGCTGCCATTTTTCATGTAGCCGCAACAGGTCCCGAACTTGCACCCGGTACTGATCGACCAGCAATAAGAGCAGGCCGGCACTATTGGCACGCGCCTGGATGGCCGTGGATATGGTGGCCGGCAGACCTTGCTGCCAGTGCGGATTATCAATAATTTCAACATCAGAGCACGTCGCCAGGGCATGGCGGTCCTGATCCGCATAGGGACCGACCACTACCAGCGGTGGCAATTGTGCACTTGTCCGAAGCGCAAACCGGGACGCCAGTTTGCAGGCCCGCAGAAGCAGCGGCTGTCCGAAAAGTTCAACCTGTTGTTTTGCAACACCAAGACGGTGTGACGCGCCGGCGCTTAGTATCACAATATCCGCATTCATATTATCTTCGATGCATTTGAAAACAGGTAAGGTCACGGCAACCGCTGCAGCATGGCCGTTACCGCTGGTCTTTATCTGACCAGAATATCATGAGCGCCACTGCATCGGCCCCGCTTCAGCAGCCGGCACTGAACGGAAAAAATACAGCAAGCGATCTTTTCCTCTACATTGCAGGCAACCCCGTCAACAATACCGGTTTTCATACAGGCTGCACGCTGAATAGTCTATGATGTACCAAGAATATGCAGACAGTAGGGCAGGAGGCAGAATGATCAAGTTCAGCGTTAACGGCAAGAAAGTTGCCACCGATTCTGAGCCGGCGATGCCGTTATTGTGGGTCATCCGCGAGCAACTCGGCCTGACCGGCACCAAGTTTGGCTGTGGGATAGCTCAATGTGGCGCGTGTACGGTACATCTCGATGGTAGTACGGTACGCTCATGTGTTACCCCGGTTGGTTCGGTGGCAGGTCGTGAAGTCACAACGATCGAAGCACTGGCGGACAGTCCGAAAAATCTGCATGCGCTTCAGCAGGCCTGGCTGGATGAACAAGTGCCACAATGCGGTTACTGCCAGTCCGGCCAGTTGATGTCAGCTGCAGCTCTGTTGCAAGCAAACCCGCAACCGGATGATGCGGCCATCGATGCGGCCATGTCCGGAAATATATGTCGTTGCGGAATGTATTCGCGAATTCGGCGCGCCATCAAACGCGCTGCGATCGGACTCCAGACCACCGGTAACGATACGCCTGTCGGATTTGACAGGCAGAGGTCAACCGCGGAGAACGGTGATGGGTAAATGGACGCGGCGAACTTTTATTGGCGCTGGTGTCGCAGGTGCCGGTGCCCTGATTGTTGGGGTAGCAATTCGGCCCGGAAACAGGGCCCCAAAGGTCATGGAAATGATGGCGGGTGCCGATGAGTCGCTGATCAATTTGTGGCTGAAAATTGCGTCTGACAACACAGTGACTGTTATTGCCCCGCACTCGGAAATGGGGCAGGGTGCACAAACCGCGCTTGCCATGATGCTGGCGGATGAGCTGGATGCCGACTGGAACCTGGTAAAATTTGCAGAGGCTCCGGCACACCCGGAATACGCCAACTATCATTTGGCACGAGGCTTTATTATTGGCGAAGCGCAAGTTCCGTCAATCCTGATGGGTACGGTTGACGGAGTCTTCCGTAAGGCCACCCAGCATATGGGTCTGCAGGTCACCGGTGGCAGTGCGAGCATCCGTTT
>JABDLQ010000342.1 GCA_013002925.1 Gammaproteobacteria bacterium
CCTGTCCCGGCTGTTTGTCGAGGAAAAAACTTGCCAGCAAACCCACCACGTAATAACCCTCGACAAAAGACCCGGTTTCGTCAAAGAAAAAACATCGATCATAATCACCGTCCCAGGCAATGCCAAGCTGTGCGTCGTTGTCCCTGATCGCATCAATAGTCGCCTGCCGGTTCTCCACCAGCAGCGGATTGGGTACACCGTTGGGAAAGCTCGCATCGGCTTCATAATGAACCGGTATAAACTCAAACGGTAAATGCGGCGCCAACAGATCGACGACCTTGCCGGCACCACCATTGCCCGGGTTGGCGACAATTTTCATCGGCTTCAGCCTGTCGATATCAACATAGCCAAGCAGGTGCCGAATATAGTCAGCATGCGCATCGAGTGCCTGCATCTTGCCAGTGGATCTCGCACTGAATTTGCCCGCCTCGGCTAACGCCTTTATATCGAACAGCCCATTGTCACCGCTGACGGGTCTGCTGCCCTCACGAACAAACTTAAGGCCATTAAAATCCGCCGGGTTGTGGCTGGCTGTTACCATGATGCCACCATCGGCATTTTGGAAAAATGTAGAGAAATACACCTCCTCCGTGCCGCACAGACCGATATCAAGTACGTTTGCCCCACCTTCCATCAACCCCCGGCACAGCGCTTCCTGCAGCATGGCGCTGGACGCCCGAATATCGCGTCCCACCACCACAGTTTGAGGATTCAGGAATTCTGCGTAGGCGCGACCGATGCGATACACGACATCGGGATTAATTTCATCGGGGATGCGACCACGAACGTCATAGGCTTTGAAACATTCAATTTGCATGCAGACCGCTCTTAATCTTTACGGCCAGCACGACCATAAGTGTCCTCGAATCGTACGATATCGTCCTCACCCAGGTAACTGCCCGACTGCACTTCAATAATTTCCAGCGGTACATTGCCTGGATTGGCGATTCGATGCACAGTGCCCAACGGTATATAAGTTGATTGATTTTCGGTGAGTAAAAAAGTTTCTTCACCGCGTGTGATTTCAGCAGTGCCTGTCACTACGATCCAGTGTTCCGCGCGGTGGTGATGCTTTTGCAATGATAACACCGCCCCTGGTTTAACCGTCAGGCGTTTTACCTGGTAGCGATTACCATTATCAATGCTATCGTAGGAGCCCCAGGGTCGAAAAACTTCACGATGCAAACTGGTTTCTGTGCGCTCGCTGTTTTTCAGCTTTTCAACAATTTTCTTGACATGTTGTGACTGGCTGCGTGGCGCTACCATCACCGCATCGGCGGTTTCCACGATGACATGATCCTGCAAACCCACAGCCGCAATCATGCGGCTCGTCGCATGGGCATAACAATCATCACAGTCCTCCAGCAACACGTCACCTACAGTCACATTGTTGCGATCGTCGGGCGTCTTTGCCGCATGCAGACTGCTCCAGTCTCCCACATCGCTCCAACCCGCAGCCAACGGCACCACAACCGCGTCATCAGTCTTTTCCATGACCGCATAATCAATTGAATCACCTGCAGAGGCACTGAATGAGTCAACTCCGAGGCGGATAAAATCGAGATCTTCAGCGGCTTCTGTCACTGCTGCGCGGCAATGCTCAATCATCTCCGGTTGAAATTTTTCCAGCTCGTCCAGGTAGCGATCTACCCGAAACATGAACATGCCGCTATTCCACAGGTACTCGCCGCTGCGAAAATATTCCTGCGCAATTGCCGCCGCAGGTTTTTCGACAAATCGTTCTACCGCAAAACTGCTGTCACCGCACGGCTCACCTTTTTTGATGTATCCGTAGCCGGTTTCGGCACGGTCCGGGACGATGCCAAATGTCACCAACTTGCCCTTGCGTGCCTGCTCGGCACCCAGAGTAACGGCGGCATGAAATGCCGCCTCGTCAGCGATCACATGATCCGCAGGTAGCACCAGCATGATCTGGGACCGCGCATCTGCGTCTCCAGCCAGCACCAGGTGCATGGCAGCGACTGCGACAGCGGGCGCCGTGTTGCGACCGACCGGCTCCAGTAAAATTGCGTGAGGTTCAAGCTCGATTCTGCGCAGCTGTTCAGCGACCAGAAACCGATGCGCCTCGTTGCACACCACCAGTGGTGCCGCGCAATCTGCAATCGAGGACGTGCGCAATACGGTTTCCTGGAGCATGGTACGCTCACTGACCAATGGCAAAAGCTGCTTGGGATAAAGCCCTCTTGACAGCGGCCACAGGCGCGTCCCTGCCCCACCGGAAAGCACTACTGGAATAATCATCTGTCTATCCTTTTCAATTTCCGAGCACAATTATATGCCAATGACCAATTCCCTGGATTTAACCAGTTCACTGTTTCAGGCCCCGCAGCGAGCCTCTGACGGAAATTTAAGTCATTCCACGGTCTCACCACGGCCTATCGCAACGTAATGGAAGCCTTCTTTGATCATCTGCCCAGGATCATAAACATTACGTCCGTCGAAAATTACGGGGTTTTTCATCGTCTTGGCCATCGCTTCAAAATCGGGACTACGAAACTCGGTCCATTCCGTCACGAGCACCAATGCATCAACAGACTCAATCGCATCCATTGCAGTGTCTGAAAACTGGATGGTGTCGATGTCTCTGAACTCGGTTTTTGCCGCTGCATTGGCAACCGGATCATACGCCTTGACGTGTGCACCTGCCGCGCACAACTCTTTGATCAAAACGATACTGGGAGCTTCCCGCATGTCATTAGTATTTGGTTTGAACGCAAGTCCCCACACTGCGATTGTCTTGCCGCGCAAATCGTCCGAAAAATAACGACTGATTTTTTTGAACAACACCATCTTCTGTCGATTATTGACATCACGTACTGCACGCAGGAGTTGCAAATCATTTCCCACTTTATCGGCCGTGCCAATGAGTGCGCGAATGTCTTTGGGAAAACAGGAGCCACCAAAACCACAACCAGGATAAATAAAATGAAAGCCAATACGCGGGTCAGCACCAATGCCAAGTCGCACGTTTTCGATGTCTGCACCAAGCTTTTCCGCCAGTAATGCCAGCTCATTCATAAAACTGATTTTGGTCGCCAACATCGCATTGGCCGCATACTTCGTAAGTTCCGCGGAGCGCACATCCATCACCAGCAAGCGATCACGATTGCGGGTATAAGGGTTATAGAGTGTATGAAAAAGCTCTGCCGTACGTGGATTATCAGTACCAATAATAATACGATCAGGACGCATGAAGTCGGTTACAGCCGCACCTTCTTTTAAAAACTCAGGATTTGAAGCAACGTCAAATTCAAGTGTGACGCCACGCTCCTTTAGAACCGCCTGAATCTGTTTTTTGACCAGGTCGGCCGTGCCCACAGGCACTGTCGATTTATCGACGACCACCTTGTATTCATTCATATACTGGCCGATTGATCTTGCTACCGACACGACATGGCTATAGTCCGCAGACCCATCATCCCCGGCAGGTGTGCCTACGGCGATAAACTGAAACAATCCATGTTCGACTCCCTCCCTGGCATTTGTAGTGAATGACAAACGGCCGGACTCGAGGTTACGCCGTACGATCTCCTGCAACCCTGGTTCGTATATGGGTATCTGGCCACGCTTCAACACGGATATTTTTTCATCGTCGATGTCGACGCACACAACCTTGTTGCCGCTTTCCGCCAGACAGGCACCGGTTACCAAACCCACATACCCGGAACCGAAAACCGTTACATTCATTAACTGCCCCTTTCAGTATTAAACCGCGCACCTGTTTCCGGTTTCCACCGGATCGCTAGACCTGATGGTAACTACGATACCACTTGACAAACTGCGCCACCCCATCCTCCACGGAAGTTTGTGGCCGGTATCCGACATCCTCAATGAGTTCGGTCACATCTGCGTATGTGTCAGGCACATCGCCCAACTGTAACGGTAATTTATTCAGCTTGGCTTTGGTGCCGAGACAGTTTTCCAGCACCTCAATATATTTGAGAAGCTCGACTGGCTCATTGTTGCCAATGTTATAGACCCGGTACGGAGCACAACTGCGACTGGGGTCCGGGTGATCACTGTCCCACGCGGAATCGGCGCATGCCACCTGATCATTCGTGCGCACGACCCCCTCGACGATATCATCCACATACGTGAAGTCGCGACGATGCTTGCCATAATTGAACACATCAATGGGTTCGCCGGCAAGGATATTCCGCGTGAACAGAAACAACGCCATATCGGGTCGCCCCCAGGGCCCATAGACTGTAAAAAACCGCAAGCCCGTAGTCGGCAAACCGTACAGGCTGGAATACGAATGCGCCATCAATTCATTGGCTTTCTTGGTGGCGGCATACAGTGTTAACGGATGATCCACGCTTTCTTTTACCGAAAACGGCATGTTCGTATGCGCACCATAAACGGAACTGGTCGAAGCGTAAACCAGATGCTCAATGCCATGATGGCGGCAGCCCTCCAGGACGTGGATAAAACCAACCAGGTTCGAATCTACATAGGCATGCGGATTTTCAATCGAGTAACGCACGCCGGCCTGGGCAGCCAAATGGATCACTCTTGCAAATCCATATCTGGCAAATACCGCTTCCATAGCGGCGCGGTCGGCAAGGTCTACCAGCTCGAACGTAAAGTTGGGCAAATCTTCCAGGGTTTGCAGGCGCGCTTTTTTGAGATTGACGTCATAGTAGTCACTCAGATTATCCAGCCCAACGACTTCGTCGCCACGCTCGAGTAATTTGCGGGCAACGTGACTGCCGATAAACCCTGCTGCTCCGGTAACCAGTATTTTCATTTCTATTTGGGTCTCTTAGAGTCGGCCATCAACATCGGCGGCATCGAATAGTTGTTTAATATCATAAAGCACATGCGTACTCTTACCGAGTTTGCGCACAGCCTCAACGCCCATCTCAAGAAACTCTTTGTGCGCCACGGCCAGAATGATTGCATCATAGCTCCCGGGCTTGAGTTCCTCGCATAATGTCACGCCATACTCATGGTGAGCCTCAGCAGAATCTGCCCATGGGTCAAAGACATCAACGTCTACATCATACGTTTGCAATTCGCGCACCATGTCGATTACCCGGGTAT
The DNA here is from genome assembly GCA_013002925.1 of Gammaproteobacteria bacterium. Taxonomy (GTDB): domain Bacteria; phylum Pseudomonadota; class Gammaproteobacteria; order Steroidobacterales; family SZUA-146; genus SZUA-146. Next base: position 5,068 of record JABDLQ010000342.1, read on the forward strand.
TGCGCACATCCGGGCAGTTTTCCTTGAATGTAAAGCCAAGAATCAGGGTTTTCGACCCGGTCACATGAATGCGCTTCTGCATCATCAGTCGTGCGACCCGGGATACAACATAATTTCCCATGTTGTCGTTGATGCGCCGGCCGGCCAGAATCATTTCCGGGTGATAGCCCATCTGTTGGGATTTATGGGTTAGATAATAGGGATCGACCCCAATGCAGTGACCACCTACCAGCCCAGGGCGAAAAGGCAGGAAATTCCACTTGGTACCTGCGGCTTCCAGCACTTCGCCGGTATCAATTCCAAGGCGATTGAAGATCAGCGCCAGTTCATTGACCAGTGCGATATTGACGTCTCGCTGGGTGTTTTCGATGACTTTGGCGGCTTCAGCCACCTTGATCGACGATGCTTTGTATGTGCCGGCAGTAATGATCGATCCATACAGCTTGTCGATAAACTCTGCCGCCTCCGGAGTCGATCCGGAAGTCACTTTCAAAATAGTCTCCAGGCGGTGTTGTTTGTCACCCGGATTTATACGCTCCGGACTGTAACCGATAAAAAAATCCTCATTGACCTTTAAGCCTGATAGCTCTTCCAGAATCGGAACACATACATCTTCAGTCGCGCCTGGATAAACTGTCGATTCGTATATAACAACCATGCCTTTTTGCAGCTGCCCGGCAATCGTTCGGCTGGCGCTTTTCAATGGGGACAAATCCGGCTGTTTATGCTCATCAATGGGTGTGGGCACTGTCGCAATAATTACGTTGCATTCGGCCAGCAACTGCGGGTCATCGCTAAAACGTAAATGGTCCGCCGCCCGCAACTCTTCAGGCTGAACTTCCAGCGTGCTGTCCCGATGATTCTTTAATTCATCGATGCGTCCCGCATTGATATCAAAACCCAGTGTAGGGTAATGACGGCCAAACGAAACCGCCAGCGGCAACCCTACGTATCCCAGGCCTACAACTCCAATCCGTGCCTCAGCAATGTTGATCATAATCAGATAAATCCGTTTAGTGGTCTGTCGTCAGGAAAATCGCGGCAATATAAATATAACTGCAAGTAACCCTGTGATTGACATGGTGATGGTGTATGGCAACGCCAATACAAGCATACGCGTGTAGGAAAGCCTGATGAGTGGCGCAAGTGCCGATGTCAACAAAAACAAAAACGCCGCCTGCCCGTTCGGTGTTGCCACACTGGGAATATTGGTACCTGTGTTGATCGCGATTGCCAGGTTTTCAAACTGCTGTCTGGTAATGTCCCCGGCGGCGAACGCGTCCTTGACTTCAGATATATAAACAGTGGCAACAAACACGTTGTCGCTGATCATCGACAATACACCGTTGGCAATATAAAAAAGCGGAATCTGCGCTTGTTCACTTTGTTGAAAAACCCATTGTATAACTGGCTGAAATAACTGTTGGTCATTAATGACCGCAACGATGGCAAAAAACACGCCCAGAAGCGCTGTAAATGGGAGCGCTTCTTCAAACGCATGACCGATACGATGCTCTTCCGTAACCCCTGTAAAAACTGTCGACAGCACAATAACCGCCAGCCCGATTAGCCCAACAGCTGCCACGTGAAATCCGAGCGCCAGCACCAGGAATAAGACCACTGCCCCCTGCCATATGAGCGACACATTATCTTTGGGGGTGCGTTTGCTGGTTTGTTCGTCATCATATTGTTCAAGAATGGCACGTACGCGCGGTGGTAGCTGTGCGCCATAGCTCAAAATTTTGAATTTTTCACAGGCTACGCAGGTCATCATGCCGACGATAAATACGGGTAGGGTCACTGGCGCCATGGCGATAATAAATGGAACAAACTCCCAGCCGACAACCCCGCTAATCAGCAAATTCTGAGGCTCGCCCACGGTCGTCGTGACACCACCCAGTGCGGTTCCAACTGCCGCGTGCATCATCAGATTACGTAAAAACCGACGAAATTCCTCGAGGTCTGTTTCATTGGTTTCGCAGACATTTTGATCATCTGCATGATCGTGGTCATCACTGAACTGCTTACCGGATGCAACCCGATGGTAGACGCCATAAAATCCGGCGGCCACCGTGATTACGACGGCCGTAACGGTCAGCGCATCCAGAAACGCGGACAGTATCGCCGCCATAAAACAAAAAGCTAATGACAGCCGGGTTTTGGATCGGATTCGAATAACGATCTTGGTGAAAATGAACATCAGCAGATCTTTGAGAAAGTAAATGCCGGCAACCATGAAAATCAGCAGCAGTATCACTTCAAAGTTGAGCTCAACTTCATGTATCACGGTTTTTGGTGACGTCAAACCTATCGCAACGCCCTGAATCGCTAACAAACCACCGGGCAGCAACGGATAGCATTTTAGCGCCATCGCCAATGTGAATATAAATTCCAGCACCAGCATCCAGCCTACAACCTTAGGCCCCAGCGTGGACCCCAATCCGTAATAGACCAGAACATTGACGACCAAAAAACCAAGAATTACCGTTTTGTACCACTCGGGCGAATTGCCGAGAAAATTGCTCCAGGTAGAGCGCAAAAAACTCTGCGGTAGGCGGTCGAGTTCGGTTGTCATTCTGTTTTCTCCCGGCGTTGCGGTTAAGTTTGACCAACAAGCCGGTGATTATATGCTGTTCAGACGTGTTCGGCTATCTGTAAGACGCGGATTCTTAGCATAAAATTACTTATTCAATCAGTGGGCTCAGGATGCCGGCTCAGATTGGCGCCACCGGGGCGGCTGACCGCTGGATTTTTCGATTTCATCCAGTTTTCGTTCATGCGCCGCGAGCTCCTGGGCATCGGCAGCAATCACGACGAGGTGCAGGCCATCCCGTGCGACCATCCGATGACCGCCAGTGTCGCCGTTTTCCGTCTTTTCTTCACTCGCCCCCAGCGACAAACTCGCTTGTCCACCGGTCATCGCCAGATAGACGTCGCCGAGAATCTGGGCATCAAGCAGCGCACCGTGCAGTACGCGGCTACTGTTGTCTATTTCGTACCGCTTGCACAGCGCGTCCAGTGAATTACGTTGCCCCGGATGACGTTCGCGTGCCATTTCCAGTGTATCGAGAACCTGGCAGCGAATCGCCATGGTCGCAAACTGCTTTTTGAGGCGTTTCAGCTCCATATCCAAAAAGCCAATATCAAACGGCGCGTTGTGGATAATCAGCTCAGCGCCATCGACAAATTCCAGAAACTGTTCAACGATGTCCTTGAACAGTGGCTTGTCGGCTACGAAATCATTACTGATTCCATGTACAGCAATTGCTCCTTCTTCAATTTCCCGTTCCGGGTTCAGATAAGTGTGATAGGTTGCGCCAGTTGCCCGTCGATTAACGTACTCTACGCAACCTATCTCGATGACACGGTGGCCCCGTGCCGGATCAAGCCCCGTAGTTTCCGTATCAAGCACAACCTGTCTCATTAGCACCTCGCCCGTCTGCAGCTTTACGTACCTGACCCAAGCAACACCGCGTCAAGGCCAGCATTCGCCAGTTCATCCGCGCGTTCATTTCCGTAGTCGCCATCATGCCCTTTGACCCAGTGCCAATCTATCGCATGTCGCTCAACAGCAGCATCCAGTTGCTGCCACAAGTCACGGTTTTTAACCGGCTTGCGATTTGCTGTCTTCCAGCCACGTTTTTTCCAGTTCACGATCCAGTCGGTGATCCCCTGCATTACATAACGCGAATCAGTGTAAAGCTGCACTCGACTGGGTCGCTTGAGTGTGTTGAGAGCCTCTATAACAGCGGTCAGTTCCATCCGGTTATTCGTCGAATCGCCAGCGCCACCGGTAATTTCTTTTTTATGCTTGCCGCATATCAACAAAGCACCCCAGCCGCCAGGGCCAGGATTGCCTCTGCAGGCACCATCAGTGTATATGGTCACCTGTTTCATTCTGACGCGCGTGACACCGAATCCGCCGTGCGCGTCGCGGTGTCTGCGAGACCTCCTGTCACACGCCTGCGTACGTGCCAATTTGGACCAACGGTGGCCGCACGCAAAAGACATTTCCTGGCAACCAACATGTAGGCACCGTTGAGAAAACGCCACCACCGGTGACCGAATTGTTCCAGCCCCTCACATTTTCTCAGCAGCGAGGCACGGTCAACCGGCATTGTGTAAAAATACTTTTGACTGGTTACCGGCTCGAGCCCAAGCAGATGAAGCCAGTCGCATAATCGCCGCTCCGTCAACATCGGATGATTAGACGCCAGTCTGGCTCCGGGGATTGCTTTGTGCCGTAATCCCCACAGACTGAAGGGGCTAAAACCCAACACGATTACATGACCTTCACCTACCAGCACACGCTGCACCTCGCGTAAGGCCTGATGAGGATGCGCTGTTTTCTCCAGTGTGTGCGGCAAGATGACGGCATCGACAGAATCTGACGCGACCGGGAGTTCCGCCGGATCCCCGATCAGGGTAGCACCGGGGTTCTCTGACGGTGACAATACTGCGCTGCGCAGAGTTTTGCTGTGCTGCACAAACCTTTGCGCTTCCCCCCATAGTCCGATCTGGATAAGTTGAAAGCCGAAAACCTGTTCGAGCGCCTGCTCCACCAGAGCTTCTTCTCGAGCCAGCAAAATCCGTCCCAGTGGCCCATCCAGCCATGCATCGTCCGGTTGTGATTTCAGATTCTTATCTTGCGCCGATATCATGCTGTAAGAATACCTGCTTCTGCGCTTAAAGCCCTGACTTTTTTGACCACCGCGGGCGTTTATCCATTTTATCATCTCGTCAACCGTATGACGGGCCAATAAATCTGCAGCAAAGCCCAACAATTGTGCCGTGATCGAAAATTAAAGGTATTATGCTGGGCAATCTGTTCACGATAACAAGAGAACTCCCTATTGAAAACCACCGCATCCCGCTTGACTGCAACCTCTTCCCTGTCGTTTTCAGCGACAACTCTCATTGCCCTGATCGCCACACCTGTCGCTGCCGATTCCAGCCTTGAGACCACTGTTATCTACCCGGCAGAAGCGACGCCAGAAATTGCTGCTTCCTATACACCGGAATCCGGACAAACGCCGAAAACGCCGTCGTACTCAGCGAGTTTACTCGACAGCATCGGACACGAGTTTGCATTGCCGTATGAATCCCGTCCACGCACAGATCAACAATTGCGATGGTTTGTTTCCAACCCCGATTATTTACAGCGCGTTTTTGAACGGTCCAGGCGCTATATGCCTCACATTGTCGAAGAAATCCGCAAACGCAATTTGCCGATGGAATTTGCACTGCTACCTGTCGTTGAAAGTGCCTATGACCCGTTTGCCTATTCACACGGACGCGCGGCTGGCTTGTGGCAGTTTATTCCAGGAACAGGACGTTTATTTAAACTTGAGCAAAACTGGTGGTATGACGGGCGCCGGGATCCCGTGGCATCAACACGTGCTGCGCTCGATTATCTGGAACATCTGCATGCGCGCCTGGATGGTGACTGGCTTCTGGCTATCGCAGCGTACAATTCTGGTGAGGGTCGGGTGCGGGGTGCGATTCGCAAGAATCGCAGGAAAGGACTACCCACAGACTTTTGGCATCTGGCGCTGCCTCGTGAGACCCGGGCATATGTACCAAAACTCCTGGCGTTGAGCGAACTGGTAAAAAACAGTTGGCGATACGATGTGCAACTGCCAGTTGTGTCAGGGGTACCCTATTTTCGTGAAGTCAGCACGGGCGGTCAGATCGATCTTGCTCTGGTGGCAAGTCTGGCCAACATCGAGGTACAGGAAATTTACAAACTCAATGCCGGCCTCAACCGTTGGGCGACCGCCCCGTCCGGTCCCCATCGTTTGATGGTGCCTTATGATGTGGCCTATGCATTGCAGGAAAAACTCGACCAGCTACCGGCCACCGAACGGATTAGCTGGAAACGCCACAAAATAAAAAGCGGCGATGCACTTAGCACTATTGCGAGCAAATACGGCACGACCGTGCGGGCCCTGCAACAAGCCAATTCACTGCGAGGTACATCGATACGGGCCGGGCGCTACCTGATGATTCCAATCGCACGCGGCAATGCGAGTCAGTATGCATTGTCCGTCGACATGCGTGAGCAACGTCTGCTCAATAGCGCCGCACCGGGGGAAGGAGTTCAGTATACGGTACGGCACGGCGACTCGTTCTGGAGCATTGCCACCCAGCACGGCGTGAGCACCCGGCGCCTGGCAAAATGGAACGGCATGGCACCGGGTGACACGTTGCCAGTCGGCAAAACCTTGCTGATTAAGCAAAGTCAAGGCGCTACAGCCGCTGCACCGGCCACCAGTCCGGATGGCACCCGGCGCAAAATCCGTTACACCGTCAGACGCGGTGACTCATTATCAAAAATCTCTTCACGGTTCAGGGTGTCGGTTAGCGACCTGCAAAAATGGAACCGCATTAAAGGGCAAAAATATTTGCAGCCTGGGCAAAAACTGAATTTGTATGTCGATGTCACCCGTCAGTCCGGCGGATAAAAAAGAGGGAACCCCTATGCCATTTCTCACTGGTAAACGTGCCCTGATCGTTGGGGTGGCCAGCAACCGATCGATTGCCTGGGGCATTAGTGAGGCCATGCACCGCGAAGGCGCTGAACTTGCCTACACCTATCAAAACGATAAATTGCGCGGTCGTGTTGAAAAACTGGCGGAACAGACCAACAGCTCCATCATGGTGCCCATGGATGTCGGTGACGATCAACAGATTGACGCTGCATTTGCTGAAATTGGCAAGCACTGGGACGGGCTGGATATCATCGTGCACGCGGTTGGTTTTGCCCCTCGCGATCAACTTGATGGCGGCTACACCGAAGCGGTAACGCGCGAAGGATTTCAGATTGCCCACGACATTTCCTCGTACAGCTTTAGCGCTCTGGCGAAGGCCGGATTACCCTTAATGCAAGGTCGCGACGCCAGTTTACTGACTTTGTCGTATTTGGGTGCCGTCAAAGCTGTTCCCAACTACAATGTCATGGGTCCGGCGAAAGCCAGCCTTGAAGCCAGCGTGCGGTTTCTGGCCTACGACCTGGGTCCACAGGGGATACGCGTGAATGGCATCAGCGCAGGACCGATTAAAACGCTTGCCGCTGCGGGTATTGGTGGATTTCGAAAAATGCTGCATCATGTCGAGGAAAAATCGCCATTGCGACGCAATATTACTGCAGAGCATGTCGGTAACGCTGCCGCATTTTTATGCTCAGATCTCGCAGCAGGCATTACCGGCGAAATACTCTATGTTGACGGTGGTTACAACAGCGTTGGCATGAGTTTTTAGATCGCACTCACCAAAAACCAAAAACCAGCGCGATCATTAAACTCCCATAAAAAAGCTCCGGACGAAGCCGGAGCTAAACTGATTTATTATTGTTCTGATTCAGTTGTTTGTAATTCTTCGCATCACGCCGATCCCAAGCAGCCCCAGGCCAAGCAGCAAATAGGTAGCGGGCTCGGGAACCAACGCTACAGACGTTCTGGCAGCTTCCGGTCGCCCCAACGCAATAATGTTGTCTCTTAACGTACCGGATTCAGCCGACCAGTAACGGTGCTCACCGAAAAATGCTAATGTCAGACCACCAAACATCACATGTCC
>JABDLQ010000343.1 GCA_013002925.1 Gammaproteobacteria bacterium
CCCGCGGTAAAAGATGATACCGTTAGCAGACTGAGCATGCTCGCTATACATAAGATTTTGCGTTGATTTTTCATTTCATTGCCACCGTTTTGGTTGATGGTGCGTGTGGACATTTCCAATGTTCCGGCACGCGCGTTGTAGATTTCTATTCTGGATGCTCCGATTTTCCGTCAAGGCAACGCTGGACAGCACCCGGGTAATCCCTCAGCGAGCCCGGCAATTGCTACCCAGACCACAGCGAATTCCTGCGCCTGACAGCGGCGCCGGTTGCTCATTGAAGACCGATGGGTGTCGTGAATTTTCCGTGTGTGCGAACTGAATTTTGCTCGCAGGCACCGGAACACAGGGCGGGGACCGGTAAAGACTCTTGCCAAATAACATCAGGCAGCTTTAACAGGGACTCGGACGAGTCCCCTCTTGCCAGCGCTGTTATTGTGACTGCACGTTCTCCAGCCGCCTGGCATAAAGCGCGCCGAGACCGGCACATAGTGCCAGCGACAACACGGCATATTCTGAACCAAATTTTTCTGCAATCAGGCCCACTGAACTGCCCGCCAGTAACAATATACCGATAATGGTGTTACTCAGCGCCACATAGGTTGCGCGATTTTGCGTTGTCGCCATATCAACCAGGTAGGTCTTTCGGCCGACTCGCACTCCGGCATGTATGGTGGCCAGCATAAAGTATACGAGAGCGAAAAATACTGTGGCATCGAAAGGTAAGTCATTGCGAACATATCCGAAAACCAATGCACCTAACAATGCTGCCATTACACCAGTGATCATAAGCACCAGCTTACTGGAGCGATCGGCAAGTCGCCCCCAGAATGTGGCACTTAGCAGTGCAGCGAGCCCTTGCGCAATCACCAGGATACCGAGACTTTTAAATGATCCATCGGTATAGCGATTGGCTAGCATGATTAAAAATGGTGCCATAAGAGCCGTGGAGATCAAAAACGTGCGGGTGATGACAAAATCCCGCAGGTTACGATCCGTCCATAACAACGTTAATCCACCCAGTTTTGATTTAGTGTCGGTATTGATATTATTCGCGGATACCGGAGCCTCCTGGACACGCGCAAAAAATGCCGCAGCTGCAAGCCAAAGGCCTGCTGCCACCGCCATCAGTACCGCAAAAATGAATTGATCCGGGCGGGTATCGCCGCTGCGTATGAGCAGCAATATTGTGCCCACCACAATGGTCGCACCTCCTGCTATCGACGCCGCCGTTCCCGTCAACGAACCACGCTGTCCCTGCGGTATGGTCCTGCCCATGACGTCCTTGGAGGACACCGAACACAACCCCCGGGCGAGGCTGAAGCTTGTCAACAAGGCGATCACTGTCCATCCCAGTATCGGACCACGCAACAGCGCTACGGCGACCCCGAACCCTCCAACCGAAAGACCCTGAATTACACTGCCCGTAACCCAGAACCACTTTCTAATGGCATAGCGATTGAGTTTCGCGGCAATAAAGATCTGGGGCAATAATGCCAGTGATTCCCTGATCGGCACCAACAGCGAGACTGTCAAAGGAGGCGCGCCAAAGCTTGTCAACATCCACGCCAGTATAAGCTTGGGGCTGGCAAGCCGATCGCCGGTTTTGGTCGCAACCAGCGAGATCAATTGCGCGCGATAGTTGTGAGCTACTTTCTCGTCGTTTTGGTCTGATGATGCGGTCGGCTGTGTGTCTGCCATCGTGTCACCCGGTTGCTTTGCAGCAATACACATCCGTGCTCTGTAAGTGCAGCACCCGGTGATTACTGGAGGAGTCCAGTAGTCGCGTTGTGATCCCTGTCAATTCATAAAGTCGATTCATAGGTTGCAATGCCGGTCGCCCCGCCCGTTGGTCTGTTTACAGACCCGTCTGGTGAAGTGTCATGCTGGTCACCCTGCCCGTGGGTCTGTGTACAGGCCTGTCTGGAAAAGTGTCTGTGAATCTGAATGTCTGAATATCTGTTGGTGCTTTTACTGCTGTTCCTGTGGTTGCCAAGAGTGTACTGTCCATTCACTGTTGTATCCAGCACATGTCAGGTTGTGTGAGTCGGTTTTTTGATTCATGCTTGGACCAACTACAAAGAACCGGGGAGTGTTGCGTGAATTTTGATATTAACTTCGATCAGATGACGTACCATCTGGTGCTGTTGTCCGCGGCCTACGTACTGGCGCTTCCGGTAGCCTGGAACCGCGAAAAAGGCGCGAGTCGCAGTGCCGGACTCAGGACGTTTCCGTTCGTTGCCATGGCATCCTGCGGTTATATGCTGGTCGGTATGAGTGTCTTGACAACAACAGGCGCAGAAGCACGAATTATTTACGGAATTATCACAGGCATGGGGTTTATTGGCGGCGGTGCGATTTTGAAGGGGAAAGACGGGGTAACAGGCACAGCCACGGCAGCCAGCCTCTGGAACACCGGTGCAATTGGCGTTGCCGTTGCATTTACACGCTTTGAAATCGCTATCGTGTTGTCCGCGCTGAATTATTTAACGTTGCAGTTCATTCCTATGATCAAAGACGAGGAAAAAGACACCTGAAGCGCGCTTAAGGACGCGGTGCCTTGGGTAGCTGACAATCCTGAATACCAAAAGCAGCCCGCGGCAATAAAACTATTACTGCAAAATGGCGGCATCAACGGTCACAGCGATTAAATGCCGATGCAGATAAGACCGGAAGCTAGCCACACAATTTTTAAAAGTACGAAATCGAGGCCGTGGATCGGGCACTCACCTGCACGGTTGATACGTGTAATGCTGATTTACAAAGCCTTGTTAATTAGCACGCTTTTGTGGCAGGGGTAATTCATCCAGGTATTCAAACCCTTTGATGTCTACAAATTTAGTGACACCTTCTTCCATAATTGCTGCGTGCGCCGCTTCAATAGCAGCTTCGGCACTGACAAACGACTCATACCACTCTGACCTGATCCCACGCTCGTTTTCCACACGCAATGACCAGTCCGACGTCGCATTGAACGTTGCAACAATAAGTAATCGCGTCCCATCGATAGTGACCAGTTTACGCGCTTCCCTGACCCAGAAAAATATTTCGTTATCCATTGACAAGAGTTCCTTTGTTGATATCTCCACTGACTTCCAGTTAACGTCATTGGCATCGGCGGGTCCATGGGCATATCCGGTGAAACCAGCCAATAACTCTTCTTTCCCAACGAAATGAAAAGACTCCGGCACCTGGACAGAACGGAACAAGAGAAAAGCGAACTCTCGTTCCAAGCCACAAGAAAAATCACGATCCGGTGAAGCTGACGAGTTGTTTTGCATCCGATTCAACCCCCCATAAAGCGCTCTCAAGCTTTGCCGGCTCGACTTCGCCACAACTGTCACCGCTGAATCACCGCATGATTTTGCAGCATTGCAACCGAAACTATAGATTTTTCATTCAGGGACCTGGAAATTGCGAATGACAA
>JABDLQ010000354.1 GCA_013002925.1 Gammaproteobacteria bacterium
ATCTCAATCTCTTGCAAAGCTCAGCAAGTCCGGCTGTGCAGAGCTCAACGAACATAGCGAATATTATCAAGGTAAACGGTCACCGGTGTCCGACGACCGCTCAAAGTGACGACAAAGCCGGTTTTGATACTCGACAGATCAATTTTACGCAGTGGAATACGGTAGCGCTGCCATTCATGTTTCAGCACGATATTATCGATTTTTGTTTTACCGGAATCAGGGTGTGCAGTCTCAGCGCCCAGGAGTCCCACTCCGATACTGATGCGTTCGCCACCGTATTCGCCACGTGCCCAGACCTCCAGATGTGTTGCCCCGGTAAGGTCAAAGCCACCGTTCTGTTCACCCCAGTTATTTGCTGGATGCTGCCAGGCAACGCCCACCCAACCGAATGTTCCGGTGTAGCGCATCCGGATCGAACGTGTGCCTTCCTGCGGGTTCTTTTCATAGTCACCGCTTAATGTCAGAAATTCCGTGGCACCCATCCAGCCTGATGGTGCCCACGGCATGCCCTCAAATCTATCCGTGTAGACTGGTACCGGCATGGGCGTACGCGGTGTGCCTTTCACCAGCACGGGCAGATTCGCCGTCGCCGCATTGCCTGCTTTATCGTAAGCGTATAAAAACAACCGGTACGGACCGGGTTCCTCCGGCATACGAACTATGGCGCCGTCGACATTTGCGGACAAAACGGCACCCTCGATGTCTGGCAACGCAGGGCGGTAATCGCCACCGGTGAGGTAATCTCCGGATTCGGCCCGCAGCACCCAGTGCACGCGTACCGGCCCGCCTTCCGGGTCGGATACCGAAGCCCCCACTTTAATTTTTGCACGCGGGTTGACCGTGTCATCGCCATCAATGACCAGTGAAGTGATTCTGGGCGCCAGATCGTCTGGCAGTGATCCTGACCAAAGCTCCGTCATCACATCGACGGCCGCCAGACGTGCCCCCTCTTGCAAAAACATGCCGAACCAGGTCGCTGTCGCCTCCATTTTAGAGCCCCAGTGAAACACGTAGGACCCCAAAGAGACACCTCTCGCTTCCTGTACTGCACGTAAATAACTGCGGCGATAATGCTCAGCCTTTGCAGTGCTGGAGGGTTCCATTGGCGCGCCCCACTTGGTTTTCGCTACTTCCCAGGGACCGGGAGGTCCGAATTCAGTCAGCACAATGGGTTTGCTTGCCCCGGCGGCTTTCAGACGCTCAAGCAGCGACGGCGCACCACCATAAGAGTTGATGCCATGGATATCGATGGCCGGGCAAAGTCGATGCACAGCGGCGATCCGTCCCCCGCCAATCTCCGCTGTCACGGCCATTGTCGGATGCGCCGGATCAAGCTCCTTGACCATGGCAGCGACGGCGTTAACTGCGGTCCAGATAGCCGGGTCATCGCCCTCCCCAAAGCCTTCCATTTCATTGCCGATGCCCCACAGCAGCACCGCGGGATGATCCTTGTAACGCTGCACAATCGCACGAGCCTTTTCCAGTTGTGCGGCGACCTGTGATTTATTGTTGTAGTCGAAACCGTGGCGTTCATGACCGAGCCAGATTCCCACAGTGACCGACAATCCCAGCCTGTGTGCTTCATCCAACAGCGGCGCAATATCATCCGCACCCCAGGTGCGCACTGAGTTAGCGCCGGCAGCCGCCAGCATCTGCAACGACGCCGTACCACCGGCCCCGCGAATCACAAAGGGGGCGCCACCACGCCGTAGCTCCCAACCCTGATCTGATCGATGTAACTCCACAGGTATAGCAGTAGCCGCTGCATTTACACTCTGCAGGATCACGCCAATGCAAAGTAGCACCAACCAGACGGAACTATGGAGCCGCTCAACAAGAGTGACGTTCACTAAACCAGGGGCGGCCAGTGCCGCAGGATCGGGCGCGGGATTAAGCAGCGCGGTGAACCTGTGCTTACGAGACATGAAAACAAGCCGGCTTCCCACCAGGGTTATATGACGCTTTTCTTACCGTCAATGTCCGGCACTTGAACTACTATCACCCGTGTTAACCACCGTTGATTGTGATGGTCTCCATGGCTTCGTTGTAGGTATAACCCCATTCTGAAAACAGGGCCAGCTTGGTCAACGCATCTCCTGCCACCAGAGGTGCATAACCGTTGGGATAATAGTTTGGATTCGAAGGCGCTACATTGGTAAAGATGATTTTAGCAACGATGATGTTCAGGTTATTCGAAAACGGTGCGTCAACCCGGGGTGGTCTGCAACCCGTTCCGTCCGGGTTCGGACCGCACACGAAAAAAATGACCGAATTAAAAAAGTTATCCAACACCGAGCGGTAGGCTCTGAGCGCCTGCATCTGGATCAGGGGGTCCCGGTTGAGTTCATACATTTCATGCAACATCACCGCGGTCTGGTACTGGTTTTCACCCGAAGCACGTCGCGCCAGCGCTGTGGCCCAAAAATAAAACCGGGTTTTTGCGCCTGCCGGCCCCTGGGGTAATTGATTCGCCAGGTCATACTTGGTTGGCGCATCCGGGTTATTTGCATCAAATTCTGGAATGGAGACATTAACAAACGGGTTGGCCGGGTCATCCAGAATGCACGTCTCATCATTGATGCCCGCATCTGCACAGGCCAGGTCGAGCTTAACGTCCAAATTGAGCAACGGCGCACCAGGCGGGATAGTTACAGGTATGGCAACCTCATTGGTTACCGCGAGACCATCCTGCACATCGCGCTCTTCACAACCACTGCCCATGATTCCAAGGGAAACCATAGTCAGGACCAGGCCTCTGATCACTACCACAAGCCTATGGTTTCGATGTCGATTTCTCATAATATTGTTTCCTTGATCACGCATATCCTGCCGCTAGAACATGTAGGTGAAATAGAAGACTGTTTGAAAGATATAGTCATTGGTACCCATCAGAAACTCATCATCAGGCGAGTTCTCATCGGCTGATCGATACAGCGCCCTGATACCAACTTTCGTTGATCGGAGTTCATCGCGGCGCTGATCGAGCAATATTGAATAGTCCACTTTAAATTGCTCGGGGAACGTTACATTAAACTGCCGATGAAAGTCATAAGGGCCCCAGGCGTCTTTTTTGAAGTAGCCTGAAATAATATGCTTCCTGCCCAGTACAACCTTACCGTTGGCCTCAAAGAATTTACGGGTG